>JAWWPV010000741.1:0-7606 GCA_033854775.1 Trebonia sp. | reverse complement strand
GAGCGGGCCCGCGTACAGCGTGCCGTCGGGCGCGACCAGGTAGCCGGTCGGCGGGACGGTCCCCGTCGCGCCCGCGAGCTCAAGCAGCGCGCTGCCGAGCGCCGCGCTGCCGGTGGTGAGGTTCGCGGGAACTCCGCCGACCGCGGTCCACGCGTCGCTTCCCGCGGTGGTGGTCTTCAGCGTGAACGAGCTGCAGTTGGCGATGGTGTCCCCTGCCGTCCCGGCGGGCGGGGTGCAGTCGCCGAACAGCGCGAAGCCGCGGCCGTTGATCGTTTCCAGGTCGGTGACGGCGGAGTTCCCCGTGTCCACCTTGTGCCAGCTCGCTCCGCCGTTGGCTGTCGCCCACAGCTCGGGACCGAAGGCCCAGCCGTACGTCCCGTTGAGGAACCGCAGGCCGGTGACGCCCGTCGCCGCGTCAGGGCCGCCCGTGGTCGGTGCGGGCAGGCCCGACCAGGTCGCGCCGCCGTCGTGGGTGATCGCGATCGACGTGCAGATGGCCGAGTCCTGCTGCGCGCCGCAGTGCCCCGGCTTCCCCGCCGGCCCCATGACCCAGCCGGTGGTCAGCGAGTCCCAGGTCACCGAGGAGGGCACGTAGTCGGGCGGCAGGGGCCCGGGCGCCGCCGTGCCCGCCGTGCCCAGGGTGGCCGTTCCCGAGGCGGAGGCCGCGGCGCTCGACGGGGACGGGCCCGGTTCCTTGCTGGCCTTTCCCAGCGTAGTTTGCGTCGCGCCGCCGGTTCGCCCCGGTGAGCTCCCGGTAGCGGCCAGTCCGGCATTCGTGGACGGCGTGGTCAGGTGCAGCGACATGCCCACCGGCACCGCGACGCCCACCGCCGCGGCGACGGCGGCGGCGCCCGCCACCGAGATCACCGCCTTGCGGATCTTGCGGCGCCGGGCTCGCCTGGTGATCAGCTCGAAGGTGCCGGGCGGCGGCGGCAGCGGCCCCACCTGCCGGTTCAGCCAGCGGTCGAGCGGGTCGAGCTCGTTGTCAGCTGGCATCGGTCCTCCCCAAGCCGCGACGCTTCCTACGGCCTTCGTTGCCCTGCGTTCCCGCGGCGTTCCCCCGCCCCTGGACGGGCATGGGCCCGGTCGCCCGCCTGGCCTCGCGCTCGGCGAGCGCTTCCTTCAGCTTTGCCCTGGCATGGTACAGGTCGGCCTTGATCGTGCCCTCGGGCTTCTTCAGCTGCGCGGCGATCTCCCTGACGCCGAACCCGGCGTAGTAGTGCAGCAGGAAGGGCTCGCGCAGCCGGGCGGGCAGCGCGGCAAGCAGCTCCCTGATGTGCACGTCCTGCGACGGGTCGAATGCAGGCTCCGGGTCGGTGCCCGCCGCCGCCTTGGAGAAGGCGCGGCGCTCCCGCTCCATCTTCCGCCAGTGGTCGCGGACCAGGTTCGTGGCGATCATGTAGAGGTAGCTCTGCGGGCTGTCGAGCTTGTCGATGCTCGTCCACTTCGACAGCAGGCGGACGAACGCCTCAGAGGCGATCTCGTGCGCGGTATCGTCGTCGTCCACCAGCCGCCTGACCCAGCCCGCGAGCTTCGGGTAGTGGCCGGCGAACAACTGTTCGGCAAGGACCTGCCGCGCGTCGGTACCCGAGGTCCCGGTGACGATGGCGTAGGGTCCGGTCTCCGCCCCCGCGTCCGTGCCCACCGGCCCGCCTCCTCGCCGCCCCGCTCGTGGTGCCCCTATGGAGATTGTGGCTGCCAAAGCCGCGCCCCCGCCACCGACGGACATGATGTCACCAGTCTGTGGCCCTTCGAGGGTACTTGTGGGGTAAATCAACGGCTTCCACACTTTCGCGGTGGCGGGTGCGGTCCGTTTCCGGGACCGCACCTAGAGACGACGTACCTGCCCCGTCGGTTGCGGACGTCTTCGCCTGTCGCCTCGTCGCGGTCCTGGCTCGCGAGCAAATGCTAGGACGTCCTACTATATTGATAGGACGTCCTAGTATTTTCCGGCCGAGGAGGCTGCGATGACCGAAGAGAGCGGGCGCGCCCGCTGGGAACGCGCTTACCAGCACGCCAAGAAGCGCGACGCCGACTTCACCACGCTCTCCGGGCTGGCCGTCGAGCCCGTCTACGGGCCTCCAGAAGGAAGCGAGCCGGCGGACGGGATCGGCTGGCCGGGCGAGTTCCCGTTCACCAGGGGCCTGTATCCCACCGGCTACCGGGGCAAGCCGTGGACGATCAGGCAGTTCTCCGGCTTCGGCAACGTCAGGCAGACCAACGAGCGTTACAAGATGCTCACCGAGGCGGGCGGCAACGGCCTGTCCGTGGCGTTCGACATGCCGACGCTGATGGGCCGCGACTCCGACGACCCGCGCTCGCTCGGCGAGGTCGGCCACTGCGGCGTCGCGATCGACTCGGCCGCCGACATGGACGTCCTGTTCGAGGGCATCCCGCTCGACCAGACGACCACCTCGATGACGATCAGCGGCCCTGCCGTCCCGGTCTTCTGCATGTACCTGGTCGCCGCCGAGCGCCAGGGAATCGACATCTCCCAGCTCGACGGGACGCTCCAGACCGACATCTTCAAGGAGTACATCGCGCAGAAGGAGTGGCTATTCGGGCCCGAGCCGCACCTGCGCCTGATCGGCGACCTGATGGAGTACTGCGCCAGGCACATCCCGCGGTACAAGCCGATCTCCGTCTCCGGCTACCACATCAGGGAGGCGGGCTCGACGGCGGCGCAGGAGCTCGCGTTCACCCTGGCCGACGGCTTCGCCTACGTGGAACTCGGCATCGCCAGGGGCCTGGACGTGGACGAGTTCGCCCCGGGACTGTCGTTCTTCTTCGACGCGCACATCGACTTCTTCGAGGAAATCGCGAAGTTCCGCGCCGCCAGGAGGATCTGGGCCCGCTGGCTCCGCGACGTCTACGGCGCGAAGACCGCACGCGCGCAGTGGATGCGGTTCCACACCCAGACGGCCGGCGTTTCGCTGACCGCGCAGCAGCCGGTGAACAACGTGGTCCGCACCGCGATCGAGGCACTCGCCGCCGTGCTCGGCGGCACGAACTCGCTGCACACGAACGCCCTCGACGAGGTACTCGCGCTGCCGAGCACGGCGGCCGCGGAGACGGCGGTGCGCACGCAGCAGGTTCTCGCGGAGGAGACCGGCGTCACGAACGTGGCCGACCCCCTGGGCGGCTCCTGGTACGTGGAGGCGCTCACCGACAAGCTGGAGGCCGAAGCCGAGGAGGTCTTCGCCCGCATCCGCGCCATGTCCCTGGACGGTTCGATGACCGGCGGCATCCTGCGCGGCATCGAGACCGGCTGGTTCACCGGCGAGATCGCCGACGCCGCCTTCGAGTACCAGCAGAAGCTGGAAAAGGGCGACAAGCGCATCGTCGGCATGACGAGCCACACGGAGACCGTCGGCGGCGAGCTTGAGATCCTCCGCATCAGCCCCGAGGTCGAGCGCGCCCAGGTCGCCGAGCTGTCCGCCAGGCGCACGGCCCGCGATCAGGCGGCGATAGACCGGACCCTGGCCGACCTGACCGCCGCCGCCCGCACGGACGCGAACCTGGTCGAGCCGATGCTGGACGCGGCCCGCGCCGAGGCGACGCTAGGCGAGATCTGCGACGCCCTCCGCTCCGTCTGGGGCACCTACACCGAGCCGGCGTCTTTCTGATGAACGCGGATTCCTCAGCCGGGGGCGGCGACCGGGAGGCCGGCGGCCTCGGCGGCGTCCGATAGCTGCCTGTCGTAGCAGACGAAGGCCGTCAGGTCACGCTTGATCGCCAGCGCCGAGGCGAGGTGGATCGCCGCGGCGGTCGACAGCCCGCTGGGCGCCTGGGTCGCCGCGTTGTCGAGCAGGTCGTGGCTGAGCGAGACGAGCGAGACCCGGCGGATCATCCGCTGGGCGCGGGGCAGCGCTCCGGGCTCGGCCCGCCAGATGGCGCGGAGCACCTCCGCGCGGTGCAGGGAGCTCGAGACGAGCGCCTGCTCTGACCGCTTGGCGAGGTAGTCGGTGAGCGCGGCGGTCTCTGGCTCGGCGAGCGCCAGCTTGACCAGGGCCGATGAGTCGAGGTAGATCACGACCCGTCCTCTTCCTCGGTGGCGCGCAGTCGTTCGAGCGCCGCGCTCGCGGTCGGCTGGCCCGCGGACGTGCCTGGATACGGGTCGATCTCGAGGATGCTGCCGTCGTCCTCGGCGCGTTCGATGACACCCTTGGCGACCCAGCGCTCAAGGGGACTCTCCGGGTCGCGCACCGGGATCATCTGGGCGACGAGGCGGCCGCGGTTGGTGATGTCGACGGTGTAACCGCGTTCTACCAGGTCCACGTAGACGCTGGCGTGCTGCCGCAACTCGCGGATGCCGATCCGCTGCGCCGGCAGGTTCGACGTCGTGTGGTGCACGGGATCACCCGCGTACCCGAGATCCGGGTTGAGCGGCTTGCCGCGCCGGCGGTCGCCCTTCTGTGCCATGCGGTGACTGTAGCACATGACATGCTACAGTCGGGTCGCTTTTGGCATCGAGTTGCCAACGCATTGCTGGGGGTCGAGTTCGCGCACGGGCGAACTTTGGTCACGATCACGCCAAGTTTTGATGCAGGATAGAAGCATGCAATCGCCGCGGGACTTCTCCATGTACGGTGCCGTCGACCTTGGCGCGCGACAGGCCGCCGCGCAGCGCAGGCAGCAGGCGGCACGGGCCGCCGAGGCCGCCGACGCTGGCGACGGCGCTCCCGCGACCGGTCCGGCGTCGGCGTTCGTGATCGACGTAACCGAAGAGACCTTCAACGACGACGTCGCGCTCCGGTCTAGGACCACGCCGGTGATCGTGGACCTGTGGGCGGAATGGTGCGGGCCGTGCAAGCAGCTGAGCCCGGTGCTTGAGAAACTGGCCAGCGAGGCCGACGGCGAGTGGGTGCTCGCGCGGATCGACGTCGACGCCAACCCGCGGCTCGCGCAGGCTTTCCAGGCGCAGTCCATTCCGATGGTCGTCGCGATCATCGGCGGCCAGATGGTCGACGCGTTCCAGGGCGCGATGCCCGAGGCCCAGGTCAAGCAGTGGCTCGCCCAGGTGCTCGCGGTCGCCGAGCAGCTCGGTGTCCGCGAGGCGGCGGGCGATGGCGCGGAGTCTGGCGAGGCCCTCGACGGCCTGCCGCCCGCGCTTTCCGCGGCCAGGGACGCGATGGAGACCGGGGACCTCGACGGCGCGGCCCGTGCGCTCGAGAAGGCGCTAGCGGACGCCCCGGCGGACCCGCTCGCGAAGAGCTGGCTCGCCCAGGTCAACCTCATGCGCCGGGTGTCCTCCTACGACCCGATGACCGTCAGCCGGGAGGGCGCCGCGCACCCGGAAGACGTCGCCGCGCAGCTCAGGGTCGCCGACTTCGAGATGGCGGGCGGGGACGCGGAGAAGGCGTTCGACCGGATCCTCGCCGTCATCAGGCGCACCTCGGGTGCCGAGCGGAACACCGCGCGCCTGCACCTGCTCGACCTCTTCGAGGTGCTCTCGCCCGATGACGAACGGCTCAAGAAGGCCAGGACCCAGCTGACCCTGCTGTTGTTCTGACGGAAACGTGCTTACCTAGAGCGCTGACCGGACGTCGCCGGCTCGGCGAGCGCCTCGAGCGCGGGCAGCGCGGTCGCGAGCGCGGCGCGCTGGTCGGAAGTGAGCAGCGCCAGCCACTGGGTGAGCAGCGCGGTACCCTCCTGGCGCAGCCGCTCCAGGGTCTCGTGCCCGTTGGGCGTGATCGCCAGCGTCGATGCCCGCGCGTCGCGAGGGTCGGCGTCACGCCTGACGTAGCCGAGCTCTTCGAGCACGGCCACCATCCTGGTCAGCGTGGACGGCGCGATGCCCTCGGCGGCGGCCAGGTCGCCGAGCCGCAGCGGGCCGGACTGCTCCACGGTGGACAGCGCCGCGAGCTGAGTGGGGGTCAGCCCCGCGAGTGCGTGTCGGCGCAGCCGCCGGGACAGCCTGGCGAGGGCAACCCGCAGCCGCGTAACGTCGATCACGCCGGATTCCGCATGCATAGCGCTAACCTCGGCGGCCGACGGGCTTATCGTTGTATCCCGCGCCATGCATGAAGAGTACGCGGTGTTGCGCGGACCTCAATATTCTTAACTTGTTTCCCGGCAGTGTCGCCGGAAGGAAGGCGGAAGCGACATGACCATGGCTCCGAGTGTGTCTTACTCGATCACTGCCCGGCTTGAGGTGGCCTCGCACGGCCGCGCGGTGAGCGAGATCACCCGGGCCGTGGAGCAAGCGGGCGGCGTGGTGACCGCGCTTGACGTCAACTCCGGCACCCGCGGGGCGCTGCGGGTGGACGTGACCTGCGCCGCGACCGACACCGCGCACGCGGAGTCGCTGGTCGCCGCGATGGCCGCGATCCCCGGCGTTACCGTGCACAAGGTCAGCGACCGCACGTTCCTCCTGCACCTCGGCGGCAAGATCGAGATGCGCTCCAAGGTCCCGCTGCGCAACCGCGACGACCTGTCCATGGCGTACACGCCGGGCGTGGCGCGGGTGAGCCTGGCGCTGGCCGCGAATCCCGAGGACGCGCGGCGCCTCACCATCAAGCGCAACTCGGTCGCCGTGGTGACCGACGGCTCCGCGGTGCTCGGCCTCGGCAACGTCGGCCCGTACGCGGCGCTGCCGGTGATGGAGGGCAAGGCCGCGCTGTTCAAGCGGTTCGCGGGCATCGACGCCTGGCCGATCTGCCTGGACACCCAGGACGTCGACCAGATCGTGGCGACGGTCGCCGCCATCGCGCCCGGCTTCGGCGGTATCAACCTGGAGGACATCTCCGCGCCGCGGTGCTTCGAGGTCGAGAAGCGGCTGCGCGCCATGCTCGACATCCCGGTGTTCCACGACGACCAGCACGGAACCGCGATCGTCGTGCTCGCGGCGCTCACGAACGCACTGCGCGTGGTAGGCAAGGAACTGGCCGACGTCAAGGTCGTCATGGCGGGCGCGGGCGCGGCGGGCACCGCGGTCCTCAAGCTGCTGCTCAACGCGGGGGCGAGGAACGTGATCTCCTGCGACATCAGCGGCGCGGTCTACCGGGGCCGCGACGGTCTCAACGAGAACCTTGGATGGATCGCGGAACACACGAACACCGGCTGCTACGCCGGCGACCTCGCGGGCGCGCTGATCGGGGCCGACGTGTTCATCGGCGTCTCCGCGCCGAACGTGATCGGCGGCGACGACGTCAAGAACATGGCCCCTGGCGCGATCGTGTTCGCGCTGGCCAACCCCGACCCAGAGGTGGACCCGGACGAGGCACGCGAGTACGCGGCCGTGGTCGCCACCGGGCGCAGCGACTACCCGAACCAGATCAACAACGTGCTCGCCTTCCCCGGCGTCTTCCGCGGCCTGCTCGACGCGCAGTCCACCACGATCACCGACGCGATGCTGGTCGCCGCGGCGCGGGCGCTCGCCGACGTGGTCCCCGCCGAGGAACTCGGCCCCGACTACATCATCCCGTCGGTTTTCCACCCGGACGTCGCGTCCGGCGTGGCCGCCGCGGTCCGCGACGCCGCTGTTGCAGAGGCGGCGAAGAACTTATCCTGACAAAGGTTAAGAACCGCCGTCGCTAGCGGGTGCACGTCATGACCCAACCGGCAGGATGATCGACACATGGACCACACGGGTTCGGATCCGAAG
>JAWWPV010000740.1:0-2884 GCA_033854775.1 Trebonia sp. | reverse complement strand
AGCAGCCCGCGCTGGTGAGCCGGTTCCGCGCGTGCGCCGCCAGCCTGCGGCAGGCGGCGGGCGATGTCCTGTGGGCGGGCGGCGCGTACCAGGTCCTGTTCCGTGCCGGGCAGAGCCTCGACGCCGCCAGGATCACCGGGCCTGCGGTTAGCCACTGGCGCGCGGTGGCCACCGCCGTCGAGCGGCGGCTCGGCGCCGCCCACGAGGACGCGCAGCTGGCCGTCGCCCGGCTAGCGAGCGCCGCGCTTGCCGCTGGACTCGGCAGCGACGCGGTCGCGCTCTATCACCGGGTCCTGGAGACCCAGGCCAGGTACCTGGGCGGCGATCATCCGCGCACTACCGCGGCCCGGGCCGATTACGGTACCGCCCTGCTGGCCGTCGGCCGGCCGGAGGAGGCGATTCCCGTCATGGAAGGCGTCCTCGAACGCGCCGGCGGTATCGACGGGTTGGACGCCCTGGCCGTCCAGGACAGCCTGGGCGCCGCCTATCAGGCGGCGGGCCGGCACAAGGACGCGATCAGGATGATCGAGCGCACGCTCGCCGAGCGCGAGCGCCGCCAGGGCCCCGACCATCCCGAGGCCATCAGGACGCGGTGCCGGCTGGCGCGCGCCTGGCTGGACGCGGGCCGCGCCAAGGACGCGATCAAGCACGGCAGCCGCGCGCTCGAGGGCGCCGAGCGGGTGCTCGGAGCCGACAGCCTGGACACCATCGACGCCATCACCGTGCTCGCGTCGGCCCATCACGCCGCGCGCCGGGTCAGGGACGCCATCTCGCTGTACGAACAGGCGCTCGCTGACCGGGAGCGGGTGCAGGGAGCCGATCACCCGGAGACGATCGGCGTGCGCGGTAACCTCGCGTCCGCCTACCATTCGGCCGGCCGGATGCCGAGCGCGCTCGACCTCTACGAGCGCACCAGGACGGACTGCCAGCGCGTGCTCGGCGCGGACCACCCGGACACGCTGGCGGCCCGGGCCAACCTCGCCCACGCCTACTACGCCGTGGGGCGGCTTTCCGATGCCCGCGCGCTGCTGGTGGCCACGCTGGCCGACTGCGAGCGGGCGCTCGCCCCCGGCGACCCGCTGACCGCCGCGGTCCGCGACAGCCTGACGGCCATCGCCGGCGCCTGAAACCCAGCAAGATCAAGATCAAAGCCAAGAGTCATCCGAACGAGTTCGGGTTTCAACTGGCCGCCCCCCGTGACACTGAAGAGGGCGGCGGCCTTACCCGGTCGGCAGCTGGTAGTGCCGCACGCCGCGCTTGCCGTCGATCTCGAGCAGCGCGCCGCACAGCATCCCGTCGCCGTACTCGCTGCCGGGATTGACCGCCAGCGTGGGGCCGAGCCGGACGGCGCCGCGCGACTCGTGGATGTGCCCGTGCAGCCCGAGCATCGGCTGGTGCTTGGCGAGCAGCCGCCGCACTCCCTCCGAGCCGACCGACTGCATCACCACCGTGCCGCCCTTGACGATCGGCTTGAGCGAGCCGTCGAGGGCCGGCGCCTTGTCGATGGCCGTGCGGGCCGGCGGCACGTGCAGGTTGAAGATGGCCCGCTCCGGCCGGGTCACCTGGTCGGCCAGCTTGTCGATGCGCCGCTCGAGCTCATCGTCGTCCAGTTCGCGCGGCGTGTGCCACGGCGTGGGGTTGGAGTAGCCGTAGGAAACCATCGTGATGCCCTCGCCGAGGTCGACGAGCTGGTCCTCGGTCTGGGTAAGCACCGACGAGTCCCGCAGCATCCCAAATAGCTCGGGCGGGTCGTCGTTGCCCTCCATCGCGTACAGCCGGATCCCGGTCCCGGCCAGCCGCTCGGCCGCCAGGTCAAGCCACCGGGCGAGCGTCGAGCGCATCAGCGAGAGGAAGATCTCCTGCACCGCCTCCGGGTTGTCCCAGACCTCGTCGAGCTCGTCCTCGGTGGTGCGGTACGGGTAGAACCCCATGTCCCGAATGCGGCCCTCGCTGGCCAGGACCTCATCAGCGGAAAGGACCCGGTCGCCGGAGAACTGCCTGACGCGGAAGCCGCCGCCCGCGGCGGCCACCACGGGCACCACCGCCTTGCCCGTCACGTCCCCGCCGAGGATCAGCACGTCGGCGTTGTAGAACCGGCCAGCGTTCAGGAACTTGCGCCAGCACACCTCCGATCCGTGGATGTCCGTGGCGAAGTAGACCCGCATGCTCACCGGATAACCTCCTCGGGCAGTTCGTACCAGCGCTTCCTGCGGCCCACCTTGGCGCGCAGCTGCCAGGACATTGACTTCGGCGCGGCGGCCAGCGCGTCGGCGACAGCCGCGATCCTCGTCGCGATCCGCGAACGATCGGCGTCCGCGATACCCAGCGAGCCGAGCCGCTCGGCGCACGCCGCCAGGTTGTCGGTCACGGTGGTGTAGAGCCCCCAGTCGCTGGCGCAGCGCGACACCACGGGAGCGAGGTTCAGCAGTCCGGCGCCGTCGGCGGACCCCGGAGCGTGATCCCAGAGCAGCATGGCCGTGTCGGACAGGTCCTTGGCGTTGACCTCGGCGATTTGCAGCTTGGTAAGCAGCAGTTCCGCGGCGGCGATCGTCTCCGGCTCGGCCTCAAGCCTGGCGCCGAGGTCGAGCGTGTGGGACATCTCGAACGTGTCGAGGAAGATGTCCACCTGCCAGCCGCCAGGACCGTGGTAAAGGAGCCGCCGTGCGCCGTGCGTGGCGTTGAACACCCGCTCTGGCTCGAACCCCTCTTCTTCGAGGACGGCGCGCAGCTTGCGCGACTGCTTCCTGTGCGCCACCAGGTCGATGTCCGGGTAGGTCCGGCCGAGCGCCGCGCGCGCCGCCGGCGAGGCCCGCAGCCAGATCGCCACGCCGCCGATCAGCCGGACCGGGATCGAGCGCGCCGCGGCGGCCGCGACGACGGAGCG
>JAWWPV010000739.1:0-4027 GCA_033854775.1 Trebonia sp. | reverse complement strand
GCTACGGTTCCTGATCCACGATCGCGATCCGGTCTTCAGCGCCGCGTTCGGCGAGGTGTTCAGGGCAGAAGGACCACAGATCATCACCACCTTGCCGAGGACGCCTCGGATGAACGCCATCTGCGAGCGCGTCATCGGGACCCTCCGCCGCGAGTTGCTGGACCGGACCTTGATCCTCGGCGAGCGCCACCTGGCCTTGGTGCTCCATGAGTACCTGATTCATTACAACGGCCACAGGCCGCACCAGTCTCGGCGGCAGCGGCCCCCGGACATCGAGATGCAGCCCGTCCGGGACGTGGCCGACCTGCGGTCCGTCCGCCGAAGAGCCGTCGTCACAGGACTGATCAACGAATATCACCACGCCGCGTAACCCCAGCTCAGACTGCGTAACTCAATATTCGAGCGTGACACCGCCCCTTCGTGGTCAGTGCCATACGGAAGCGATACCCCATTATGGACCTACTGGTCCAAACTTAGCCGCGACCGCCTTGCACCCCCCGGGGGCCTTCTGGGTCAGGTCCAGGTCACGGATCGCTGGGCGGGCGACTCGTTTGCCCAGCGATAACTTGGCGCTCGGCCATCCGGCCGCAGTCACGGAGAATTCGGTGAGGAGCCCAGCGTCACGCATCCGCAGGCATGCGTCCAGGTGGCCTGTGTCGTAGATCTCGAGTTCGGGCTTGACCCCGAGCTCGGCTATGCGGCGAGCCAGGCGGGCCACGTCGGCCGACGGGTTGGGGAACTCGCCTGAGCCGAAGGTCATGGTGCAGGGGCTGAGGGTCGCCATGCCCGGCCGCAACTCGACGAGAGGCTCGCGTTCGGTGAAGGGGGCGGCAAGCCCGACGCCGGTGGACAACTGGATGAGGATCGGCACCGCTAACCTGTGGCGGGACGTGGAGACCAGTGCGGCGCGCTGGCATCCTCTGCGGTTGGACGTACGGGCGGGGGTCATTCGCGCGGCGCTGCGCTTGGGGCACCGGCCCCTTGGACGACAGGTGCGAGACGGCCCTGTAGGGCGAGTCCCTGGGCCATCCGGACCAGTTCGGCGCGTGGGGCGTGGGCCTGGTCGGCGGGCCAGGCCAGCACGAGGTGGGTGATCGGGTAGTCGACGACGGGGACGGCAGTGACGGCGGTGCCCAGCCGATCCGCCACGCCTTCACCGACCACCACCACCAGCAGGCCGCGGGCCACCCGGTCGACGATGGCATCGAGCGGCTCATACGGCAGCGCGTCGCTGAACTCCGGCAGGCTGTGCAGGTCGGCCATTGCCAGCGATGACCGGGCAGCGAGGCAGTGGCCTGCGGGGAGCGCGGCCACGGGTCGTTCGTCGCCCAGTTCCAGCAGTTCCAGGCCGTGAGTGGTGCTGGTCACGCACATCAGGGCGACGTCCGCGGCACCGGAGTGCAGGGCGGAGACCTCGTCGTAGCAGTAGAGGACCTCCACCGGCCCGGATGCGGGCAGCTCGGCGTATGAGTTGAGTAGCCCGGTGAGCACGCTCTGACCGGCGCCGGGCCGCACGGCCAGCTTGAGCGAACCGGACGTTCCGAGCCGCTGGGCCCGCCGGATCGCACCGTCCATCTCCGCTAGGAGGCGCCGGCAGTCGGCCAGGAACACCTCGCCCGCCGGCGTCAGGGAGATCCGGCGGGTGGTGCGGTGGAACAGCGGGAAGCCCAGCCGCCGCTCCAGGCGTGCGATGCTGCGCGACAGCGGGGGCTGACTGATGCCCAGCCTCTCCGCGGCGGCGCCGAAGTGCAGCTCGTCGGCCACGGTGGTGAAGTGCACCAGGTCCCGCACCTCGATCGTATTCATGCCTCCCAGGGTATAAGTCGATGCCGAGGTCGTCATTGTCGCGCGGCGTGATCCCGCGTGAGATGGGAAACAGACGGCGGGCCGGCCAGCGTGGCCGGGAAGAACCCGCCGGACCTATCTCCTCTAAGGAAGTCATGATCATGAAGGCGGCCGTCTACCACAGCTTCGGCGGTCCGGAGGTCCTCGAAGTCGTCGAGGTACCGGAGCCGAAGATGTTCGCCGACCAGGTCCGGATCCGCATAAAGGCCGCCGCGCTCAACCCCGCTGATCTGGGCTTCCAGGCCGGCGCCGTGGACGCGCTGGTGGACTCCTTCTTCCCCGTCATCCCCGGCTGGGACGTGGCCGGGATCGTCGAGGAGGCCGGTACCGGCACGACCGGGTTCAAGCCCGGGGACGAGGTCATCGGCTTCGTCCGCGGGGCCATCCAGCGCTACGGCTCCTACGCCGAGCGCATCGCCGCCGAGCCTCGCCAGCTCGCACGCAAACCCGCGAACCTCGACTGGGGCCAGGCGGCGGGGCTGCCGCTGGCGGGATTGACCGCCTACCAGGCCGTGGTCCACGCGCTCGACGTCCGCGAAGGCGAGACGGTCCTGGTGCACGGCGCGTCAGGCGGCGTCGGGCATCTGGCCGTGCAGATCGCCGCGGCTCGTGGCGCCTCGGTAATCGGCACCGCGTCCGAGTCCAGCCACGACTACCTGCGGTCCCTTGGCGTCCAGCCGGTGGCCTACGGCGACGGCCTCGCGGACCGGGTACGCGCGCTGGGGGGAGTCGACGCTGTCCTGGACACCGCCGGCCGGGGCGCCCTCGCGATCACGCAGCGCGTCGGCACCGCCGACGTACGCGCCGCCTCCGTCGCCAGCTCGAACGAACACCCCGGGACCATCCAGGTCTTCGCCCACCTGGACCAAGCCGACCTGGAAGCCGTCGTCGAGCTGGCCGAAGCCGGGAAGCTGTCGGTCCGCGTAGCCCGGTCCTTCCCCCTGGACCAGGCGGCCGACGCCCAGCGGCTACTCGCCGGGGGGCACAGCGGCGGCAAGATCGTGCTCACGGTCGCCTGAGCCGTCACCACTGGAGGAGTTGCCTCCCATGTCCAATTCCCTCTCGGTGTCTGTACAGACCCGTATCAACGCTCCTGCGGAAAAGGCATGGCAGGTGCTGACCGACTTCGGCAGTTACCACACCTGGCATCCGATCCTGACCCTGGAGTCTCACGCCGGCCCCCTCGCCGTCGGCACCCTGCTCCGGGGGCAGTCCTCCGGCGGCCCCGCCGGCGAGCAGCCGGTAGCGTTCACCATCGCGCAGGTCCAGGAACCGAACCACCTGGCCTGGTCCGGCGGCGACCCCGAGGTGGTGGCCGGCCGCCATTCCTTCCAACTCGAACAGCTCGCCGATGGAACCACCGAGTTCATCGAGTCCGAGGTGTTCACCGGCCCGGCGGTACCCGAGGTCATCGGCGGACAGTTGCCCGAGCTGCACGCCGCCTACGAGACCTTCGCCGCGGCATTCAAGAAGTACGTCGAAGAGGGCGTTAGCTGACGAGCGTCAGGACGCCGTTACCGGTTCAGAGCGAGAGAAGGAGAAGAACCATGTCTGCAACCAGCAAGGAAGCCGTCACCAAGACCGTAGAGGTCGAGGGGACCCCGTTCGCCTACCGCGAGGTGGGCCCGACCACAGGTATCCCGGTGGTGTTCCTGCACCACTTCACCGCGGTCCTTGACGACTGGGACCCCGCCGTGGTCGACGGCATCGCCGCCGAGCGGCGCGTCATCCTGGTCGACCTCCGGGGCGTCGGCGGCTCCGGCGGCACCACCCCCGACAGCATCGAGGCCATGGCCGGCGACGCGATCGCGTTTCTGCAGGCGCTCGGGCTGAGCACGGTCGACCTGCTGGGCTACTCCCTGGGCGGCATGGTCGCCCAGGTCATCGTCCAGCAGCGGCCTGACCTGGTCCGCCGCGTCATCCTGGCCGGCACCGCGCCAGCCGGCGACGGAGGGCCCGCCGCCACGGGTGCCATACTCCAGGCCGCCCTCGACAAGGCAGCCGCCCAGGGCAAGCACCCCAAGCACTTCCTGTTCTTCTCGCCGACCGCGACCAGCCAGGCGGCCGCCGACGCCTTCCTCGCCCGGCTGGACGAACGCACCGAGGACCGGGACGCACCTGTATCCAACGAGACGATCGGCGCCCAGATCACCGCCCTCGCCAAGTGGGAGCAGGGCACCTC
>JAWWPV010000738.1:0-15112 GCA_033854775.1 Trebonia sp. | reverse complement strand
GGCCAGGAAAGCCCGGTGGCCGCTCAGGAGCTTCGCCGCGCCGACCAGCATGGCAGTGTGTAGGTCGTGCCCGCAGGCGTGCATGGCCCCGGCTTCCTGGCTGGCATAGTCCAGGCCGGTGTCCTCGGTGATGGGAAGGCCGTCCATGTCGGCCCGCAGCAGCACTGAAGGGCCAGGCCGGGCACCCTGCAGCACCGCGGTCACCGACGTGGTCGACGTGCCGGCGGTGATCTCCAGTCCCAGCCCCTCGAGCGCGGACATGACGATCTCCTGGGTTCTGGGCAGCTGCAGGCCGACTTCCGGGCGCTGGTGGAGCCTGCGCCGCAGCGCCACCAGGTCAGTGGCAAGAGACTCAGCATCGCTGCGCAGGGACTCGGTCGTGGGCACGGAACCTCCTAGTTAAAACGTGCATGCTGAACGTGCCGCGGTCGCTCCGCCGCACGAGATGATCAGGCCAGGGCGGGACTGGCGTCAGGTTGGCCAGGCGGCCATGACACCGCCGTCGACCCCGATCGACTGCCCGGTGACGTACCGGGCCGCGTCGCTCAGCAGGAAGGCGGTGACATCCGCCACGTCCGCGGGCTCGCCCGGTCGGCCCAGGGGGATTCGTTCCCGGGATCGCTCCACGCCTTCGGGACCGCCCGAGTTCACCGGGTCCAGCGACTGAGGGCTCCTGATGACCCCGGGCAGTACAGCGTTGACCCGTATTCCCCGCGGAGCGAGCTCCAGGGCGGCGCTGCGCACGAAGCCGATCACGCCTGCCTTGGCAGAGGTGTACGGCGTGTGGCCCGCCCACCCGACCTGGCCGCCGGCGATGCTCGATACGCACACCACCGCCCCTCCGTCGCCGAGGTAAGGCGCCGCGGCCCGGACGGTGCGCATCACCCCGGTCAGGTCGACGTCGATCACTGCGTGCCAGGTCTCGTCGCTGAGCGAGTCAAGCGGTTCCCGCTTCAGCCATCCGGCGTTGGCGACCACTCCGTCGAGGTGGCCGGACTCGCGCGCGAGGCGCCCGCAGGCCTCATCAAGCTCCGCGGATTCGCGGACGTCGGCCATCACCGTGAACGCCTGGCCGCCCGCGGCCAGGGCCAGCCGGAGCGTCTCCTGAGCGTCATGGGGATCGGCGGCGTAGGTGCCGATGGCGACGCGCGCCCCGAGGGCGGCGAGCGCGACCGCCGTCGCACGCCCGATTCCGCTGCCCGCGCCGGTGACCAGATAGGAGCGGCCCCTCACGGCATCACGTCGCCGCTGTTCGGGCACAGCGTCTGGCCCGTGTACAGGTTCCCGCCCGGCGAACTGGCGAGGAGTACTGCGGTGGGCGCGATCTCCTCCGGAACTCCGGATCTGCCCAGCGGGAGCCTGGCCATGAGGGCAGCCTTCCACTCCTCGGAGAGGATCAGACCCGTCTGCACGGGACCCGGGGCGATGCAGTTCGCCGTGACCCCGGTGCCGCCCACCTCACGGGCAAGCGACTTGGTGAAGCCGATGATGCCGGCCTTGGCCGCCGCGTAGTGCGACAGGCCCTCACCGCCGCGCTGGCCGACCTGGGAGGAGATGTTGATGATCCGGCCGAATCCGGCCGCGAGCATGGGAGGCAGCGCGGCGCGCGAGCACAGGTACACGCTGCGCAGGTTCACCGCGATCATCTCGTCGAACATCGCTGCGGGCATGTCGGCGACGCGGGACTCGGTGACGATTCCCGCGTTGTTCACGACCACGTCGATGACCCCGAGGGCCGCACGGGCACTGGCGAACATGCGCGCGACCTGGTCCTCGTCCGACACGTCGGCGCGCACCGTCACCACGTCCGCCCCGAAGGCGGCGCACTGGTCACAGACCTGGTCAAGCGCGGGTCCTGGGGCCCGGTCGGCGAGGCACAGCCGGGCGCCCGCCTCCGCGTAGGCGACGGCGATCGCGGCCCCGATACCGCTCGCCGCGCCTGTCACGAGCGCGGTGCGCCCGGACAGCACCCGTATGGAGATGCCCTGGTCGGCGGCACTGGACTCGCCGGCACCGCTCATGAGGCCACCTCGCTGGCGCTCGGAGCCCGCATTCGCGGACGCACTGTACTTACCGATTCGCTCGCAAGCTCGCTCATGACGGGACCTCTATCCCGAAGATGCGGGAGGAGTTGCCGCCGAGGATGAGTTGCCGCTCGGAGTCGGAGAAGTGCGCCAGGGCGACCCTCCTGCGCTCGTAGGTCATGTCGAACACCGGAACCGCGCTGGCGTACAGTAGCCGCTCCGGGCCGAACCGCGCGACGACCTGCTCAAGGAAGTCCTCGCGGTACATGGCGGTGGTGTGGACGTGGACGTTCGCGTTCTGGAGGGTGAGCAGGGCGTCGAACTGGGCCATGCCCGAGATGTTGAGCTGGCCGCCGTTGGTGAGCACGAACGGGACACCGGGAGCCCACTGGGCCGCGGAGCCCAGCTGCAGCGGCTCGGAGAACAGGTGGAACCCCGCGGCGATGACGACCGGAACGCCCATGTCCGCCGCGCAGTCAACGAGGGGGCGTACCAGGCCGGGGTCGCTGACCCGGAAATGCTCTTCCGACGGGTGCAGGAAGAGGCCGCGGGCGCCGTCCGTGATCGCACGCCGGAGCTCTGCCAGCCCCGTCTCCCCGTCCCACGGGTCGATGCGGGCCAGCGGAATGAGCCGCCCACCTGAGTCCCGCGCTGCCTTCAGCACGAGGTCGTTCGCGGCCGTGAAGTCCCTGTGGTGCAGGTGGACTGGCACAGCGATGGCGGCGTCAGTGCCGCTGGCCTCCATGGACGCGATAGCGTCCGCGGGCTCAAGTGAGTAGCCGAAGTGGGAGGCGCCCAGGTAGACCAGACCGTCGATGATCACGCGAACCCCAGCAGAGCTTGCGCGTTCCCGCCCATGACCAGGTTCGCCGTCGCGGTCCCCAGCTCGGCTATCGCGACTTTCTGGCGCTCGAGCGCGGGCGAGCTGACCGGCCCGTCGCTGCCGAACACGACGCGCTCGGCCCCGATCCGGCTGACCGCGGCCGAGATCTTCTCCGGGTACGGCATCGCTGAGGTCTCAAGCATGACGTTCGGGTACCTGTCCGCTACCTCTAGCGCCTCGTCGACGTGGAAGTAACCGCCCATATGGCCAAGGATGATGACCGAGTCAGGACAGGCGGCCGCGGCCTGCGCGATTGACAGGGGAGTACTGAGCGGCTCGTCGCCGCAGTGGAACAGTGTCGGGATCCCGAGCTCGCCGGCGTGCCGGATGAGCTCGATGGTGGCCGTGCCCCCCGGATGCTGGAGCGACGAGACGGGATGCAGCTTCAGGCCCTTGAAGCCCAGCTCGGTGGCTCCCCGTGTCAGGAGTTCCTTCGATTCCTCGCATGCGGGGTTGAGCCGGATAAAGCCGAACAGCCGGTCCGGGTGGCTCCGGCAGGCCTCGGCGATGATGTCCAGTCCCGCCGGGTTGACGCCGGGGAAGTCGGTTATGGTCATGACCGCTGCCTTCTCGACGCCGGCGGCGTCCATCGCCGCGATGCAGTCATCCGCGGACATCTGCCAGCCGAGCGATGGCATCTCCTCCAGGTGCATGTGCATATCGATGATCACGCTAGCTCCCTGTGCAGTGTCACTCGCCGTTGCCGTGTCACCCGGCATTGGCGAGAACGGGTTCGGTCTCCAAGAGGGTCTGCTCGAGCCAGCCCAGGTCCACGGCCCGGCCGCCCACGATGACGGCTGCTGGCCTGCGCAGCACCTCAAGGTCCTGGAGGGGATCGCCGGGCACGATCAGGAGATCGGCGCGCGCGCCCACGGCGATGACGCCGGCCTCGGCGTCCTCGCCTACCCGGCGGACCAGTCGGCCCGCCGTCACGGTGCAGGACCTGAGCGCGTCCGCCGGGCTCATGCCGCGCTGCACGTACAACTGCAGTTCGTCCAGCAGGCCGCCGATCGGGTTGAGCGCGGTCCCGGCGTCGGTTCCCGCGGCGATCGTCACGCCGGCGGAGATGGCGCCGCCGGTGTTCTTCTGGAACGTCTCCCGTGCCCGCAGGCTTTTGATCACGGTGTCCCTGGGGATGCCCATTCCCTCGGCGATGGGGGAGAGGGCCGTCACCGTCGGCACCAGCGTGATCCCGGCTTCAACCATGAGCGCATGGGTGGCGGCGTCCGCGAAGGCGGCGTGCTCGATGGTGTCCACGCCCGCCCTGATCGCGTTGGCGATGCCCGCCGGGGAGTGCGCGTGGGCGGCGGCGAGGACGCCCGCGCGGTGCGCCTCCGCGATCCCCGCGCTGAGCTCTTCGATGGTCAGCTCCGCGAGATCCGGGTTTCCCGGGGTGGAGATGCCGCCGGACGCCATGAACTTGATGACCTCCGCCCCGGCCGCCAGCTGCTCGCGGACGGCCAGCCGGATCTCGTCGGCGCCGTTCGCGACGCGTGCGTGCTCCCAGGAGTGGCCTCCTGTCAT
Source organism: Trebonia sp. (assembly GCA_033854775.1). Classification (GTDB taxonomy): domain Bacteria; phylum Actinomycetota; class Actinomycetes; order Streptosporangiales; family Streptosporangiaceae; genus Trebonia. The sequence goes on along the minus strand of JAWWPV010000738.1, from coordinate 10,681 downwards.
CACGATGGGCTGCCCGGCCGCGATGACCCGCGGTCCCAGGAGCAGGCCGGCGTTCACCTGCTTCCCGTAGTCGAGGACCAGCTTGTCGGCCGAGCCCACGTCCCGGACGGACGTGATGCCCGCCCGCAGGGCCCGTAGGCCATTGTGAAAGCAGGTCAGGGAGCGGATGAACAGCGAGCGCTGCCAGTGCAGGTACGGGGCCGGATGCGCCGCCAGGTCGAAGTGGACGTGGGCGTCGATAAGCCCCGGCGATACGAAGCTGCCGCGGGCGTCCACCTCCGCCGCGCCGTCTGGCGCCAGTATCTCGTCCGTTATGTCGGTGATCACGCCGCCGCGTATCACCAGCGATCCGAAGGGCCGGGCCACGAGTCCGTCCCCGGTGAGGGCGGTGCCGTTCCTGAGGATGAGGTCCCCGTGGCCGTTGCTGCCTTCCAAGCTTCTGATGCCTCCGATCAGTTTTCAGGCGAGGTAAGCGGTGTGGTAGTAGGAGTAGCCAGTCGGTCCGAAGTGGACGTTCTTGAGGCTCTTGGTCCCCGAGTACACGCCGCTGACGTTCCAGAGCGGGAGGAAGATGGCCGCTTCCATGAGCGTGGTGGTGATCTTCTGGTAAGCGGCGGTCCGCTGGGCGGTGCCCGTGATGGTGTTCGCTTTGTTGATCGCGGCGTCGAGCGCCGGGTTGTCGTAGTGCGACCAGTTGAATCCGGTCTGGATCTGGCTGCTCTCGTAGAGGTTGTGCAGCAGGTACGGGTCGACGTCGTAGTAGAAGATGGCCGAGAAGTTCTGGACGCCCTTGTTGTAGGAGGCCGCAGCCGTGGTGAACGGCTGGTCCGACGTGGTGGACGCGAAACCCACCTGCTTCAGGGCGTTCACGACGTACGCGGTCGGCAGGTCGAAGCCGTTGTCGGACTGGATAAGGATGTCGAGCGACAGCTGCTGGCCGTCCTTCACCCGGATGCCGCCGCTGCCGGCCTGCCAGCCCGCCGCGTCCAGCAGGCTCATCGCCTTCGCCGGGTCGTAGGGGTACATCTTGTCGTTCGCGGCCACGTAGCCAGGGGTCGTCGGCGTCAGCACGTTGTAGGCCGCCGTGTAGACACCGCGCTGCACCTCGGTATTCAGCTGCTCCTGGTTGACCGCGTGAAGGATCGCCTGCCGGACCCGGATGTCGCTGGTGGACCCCTTGTCGACGTTGATCGGATACCCGTACGGCTGCCCGGTCGACGGCACGTTGTAGTGCACGTACGCGGAATTCGCCTTGATCGAGGCGATCGAGTCCGGCTCCAGGTTCATCGCCATCTGGATCTGGCCGCCGACCAGGGCGTTGTACCGGGCGTTGCTGTCGGAGAGGATCTTGAATTCGATCTCATCCAGCTTGGCCGGGCTGGGGCTGCCGAACGGCGCAGGCCCCCACTTGTACGTGGGATTCTTCGTCACGGTCACGTGATTCTGCGTGACGTACTCGACGAACTTGAACGGGCCGGTTCCGGTTGGGTGGTTGGCGACCCCCTGCGCGCCGTACTTCTTGATCGCGGCGGGCGACTGCATCCCGAACGTGATGTCGGTCATCTCGTGGACGAACGAGGCGTTCGGCTGCGTGAAGACGACCTTGGCCGTGTACTGGTCGATCACTACCGTTTCCTTGTAGGGGCCAAGGGCCCCGATCGCTGCGCGCGACTGCGTGGCCGGGTCGACGATGTGCTCGAAGTTCGCCTGCACCGCGCTTGCGTCGAAGTGGGTACCGTCGTGGAAGTCGACGTCCTGCCGCAGCTTGAAGGTGTATTCGGTGCCGTCAGGCGACACCTCGTAGCTCTTTGCGAGGCCAGGGTAGAACTCGTTCTGGCCGGAGCTGGTCGGGAGCCACCAGACAAGCGGGTCGAAGATGTGCGTGATCATCATCGACACCATCGCCAGTCCGGTCGCGGCCGGGTCCAGCGAGTCGGGCTCCTGGTAGACGCCCACCGTCAGGGTGGTGCTCCCGGCGGCCGTCCCCCCCGACGACGATGTCCCGCAGGCCGCGAGCAGCGGGCCGGCGCCCACGGCCAGCAGGCCGGCGCCGCCCACTTGCAACAGCCTCCTGCGGCTGAATGCGGGAGTCATACCAGATGTCACGCCATCACTCATGACGGACCCTCTCTATTCAGAATTCAACTACTCTCTAGTGCGCACTGACTCTGAGTCTGCTGCTATTCGAGAATCAACGCAGCGCGCAGCTGGCGAGTAAGAAGATTGATTCGGAAGACCTTTCCTTGAATTCAGGAGAGACCGAATAAGGGAACCGGCTGACGGTCCTCTATTGTTCGAGTGCCATGCCATCGGCATGGCCCTGATGGATTACCCGGCTTGCCGTCGCTGGCTTTCCACGGGCGCTAGAAAGGGAATCCGGCAAGCTACAGCATGTGCCCCGGTGGCTGTGCGCAATTGCGGCGCGCCGCAATTGCGTCGTTTCCGGTCGCCGGTGATGCCGTCTGGCTTCATCGATCCTCCCACTGGCCGAACATGCTGGCCGAACATGGTGGTCAGGATATGATTATGTATGTTACAAAGGTGTTTCTATCAACTTTTCGTTCATAATTTGTCTCTGCGTGAAGGAATCAGCCATGCTGCCTGATGACGACAAGGCACTGATCGGCGCGCTTCAGGTCTCGCCGCGAGCGCCGTGGGTCAGCGTCGGCAAGGCCCTCGGTATCAGCGGGGTGACCGCGGCCAGGCGCTGGGATCGCATCAGCCGAGCGGGAATGGCGTGGGTCACGATGGCCCCCGGCATGGTGCAGCGGGCGGAGCAGTGCGTGGCGTATGTCGAGATCGACTGCGTCCCGGCGAAACGCACCGAGCTCGCTGCCGAGCTGGCCCGCCATGAGCTCGTGCTCACAGTGGAGCTCACGACGGGCAGCGCCGACATCCTGCTGACCATCGGCGCGGCTGACCTGCCCACCCTGTCGCGTTATCTCCTCGATGAGCTGAGCATGACGGGGAACGTGCTGCGGAGCCGGGCACGGCTGGCGACCCGGATCTACACGGAGGCCTCATCCTGGCGGATCACGGAGTTGCCCGACGACGTCCTGACCCTGCTGGAGCGGTCACGTCCCGAGGGCGGCGGCCCCGGAGGGGACAGCGCGCCCGTCCGGATGACCGATGAGATGCGGCGCATCGCATCCCTGCTCACGGTGGATGGCCGGGCGTCCTACTCGGACCTTGCCGCGATGACGGGAGTCAGCCCGACCAGCGTCCGCCGCCATGTCAGCACGCTGCTGAGCAGCGGCATCCTGGTGCCGCGGGCTGACGTGGCCACGGAGCTGTCCGGGTTCCCCGTGCAGGTGTACCTCTGGGCGGACGCGGGAGTGGAGGGCCTGCCGGCCACGGCCCGCGCCATCACCCAGCTGCGGCAGGTACGGCTCTGCGTCACGCTCGCCTCCGCGCCGAGCATGGCGCTGTGCGCGTGGCTGCAGACGGTCGAGGAGGTGCACCGGCTCGAACTCGTCATGGCAAGGCGCTTCCCGCAGGTCCGCATCACCGATCGCCTGGTCGTGCTGCGCACGGTTAAGCGCATGGGACGCCTCGTGGACACCCAGGGGCGCGCGGTAGGCGTGATCCCGATCAACATATGGGGCGGCCAGTTATAGTGTGCGCAGGCCGCGTACGGAGCGCAGCGCTGGCCGCTTCGCTACCGTCGGCGGCGGAAATGGCCGTGAAGGAATCCGCCAAAAAAGCGCGCACTTAGTTGGGGGAGACCGGCGGCGGGTCCGATATCTGGCCGCAGAGTGCTGATGTGGCTGAAACAGGTTTGTCACAGATCGGGCCTAGAAAAGTTGGCATGGCTTTTATCGCCCGTCGGATCCTGGCTTCTATCCCGGTGGTGATCGGTGTCACCATCGTCGCCTTCTTGCTCATTCACATGGTCCCGGGGAATCCGGCCCAGCAGATGCTCTTCGGCTCGGGCGCCACTCCGCAGCAGATCGCCGCCCTCAGCAAGCAGCTGGGTCTCACCGAGCCGCTCTGGCGGCAGTACCTGACCTTTGTCGGCCAGCTCCTGCACGGGAACCTGGGCACCTCGTACGTGACGCACGACACGGTCGCGTACGAGCTGATCTCCCGCGCCCCCAGCACACTTGAACTGAGCGGCACCGCGTTGCTCGTCGCCATCGTGGTGGGCGTTCCCCTCGGCCTCATCGGCGGGCTGCGCCCCAACTCGGTCCTGGATGCGGTCGCCCGCTTTGTGTCGGTCATGGGGGTCGCTATCCCCTACTTCTTCCTGGCCCTCCTGCTCGTGTTCATCTTCGCCATTCGGCTGCACTGGCTGCCGGCCGTTGACAACGGCACCTCGTCCGCGCTCATCCTGCCCGCGGTCTCGCTCGGGTGGGGCTATGCCGCCATCCTCACCCGGCTTCTGCGCGGCCGGGTCATCGACGAGTACCGCAGCGACTACGTCAAGTCCGCCCGTGCCCGCGGCTGCTCCGAGGTCCGGATACTGCTGGGACATGTCTTCCGTAACTCGGCCATCCCGGTGGTCACGATGATCGGCCTGCAGTTCGGCAACATACTTACTGGCGCCGCCGTAATCGAGGTCATCTTCGGCCGTCCGGGCATCGGAAGCTTCCTGGCGAACGCCATTACCGCGAAGAACATCCCCGTCGTGCAAGGCGCCATCGTCCTTATCGGCATTGCCTACGTCGTGATCAACCTGCTCGTCGACCTCGCGGTCGGCGCCATCGACCCGCGCGCCAGGCTGGCCGTCTCAGTCGGCTGACACCCGTCTATCCATCTGGGAGGCACCCATGGCCACCGCCTCTGCCGTCACCGCGGTCCGTGCGGGAAACCGGCGCCGACGAGGGAGCCTGCGCAGGATCGCAGCCTCCACGTCCATGATCGTGATCCTGCTGGTGTACGCCGTGGCGCTCATTCACCCGAGCCTCTTCGCGCACGCGAGCCCCACCAACGGCGGGGAGAACATACTCGCGGGACCCAGCGCCCAGCACATTTTCGGGACTGACCAGCTCGGGCGTGATGTCTACAGCCGGGTCATCTACGGCGCTCAGCCGGTGCTCTTCGGGAGTCTCGGGGGCGTGCTGCTGGCAACCCTGGCCGGAGTGGCGATCGGCATCGCGGGCGGCATCGCGCCGCGATGGATTGCGACGATTGTGATGCGCGTGGTAGACGTGCTTCTCGCTCTTCCCGTGCTGCTCGTCGCCCTGATCCTGATCTCCGTCATCGGCGCGGGCGTCGACAGCATCATCCTGGCGCTCGGCGTGGCCTACGCACCCGGGTTCGCGCGGATCGTCGAGGCGTCGGTCCGCAAGCTCCGCTCTGTCGAATACGTCCAGGCAGCACGCATGTTCGGTTCCAGCGGGCTGCGCGTCGCCGTCCGGCATCTCCTGCCGAACCTCATCACCGAGGTAGTGGTCATGGCGAGCAGCGCGGTCGGATGGGCGGTACTGACCGCGACGACGCTCAGTTTCCTGGGCCTCGGGGTCCAGTTGCCGAACGCCGACTGGGGCAGCGACCTCGCCGCGGGCGCATCGAGCCTGTCGACCGCGTGGTGGCTGTCCACGTTCCCCGGCATCGCGATCACGCTCACCATCTTCGTAGCCAACTTCGCAGGCGACTGGATCATAGGTCTCCTCGACCAGGGACGCGGCCGGTCGTACACCCGGTTCCGGGCCGTTCGCGGGCTCCGGACCTCCGTTCCGGCCGCGCAGCCCGCGGCGGTCGCCGCCCCGGCCGTCCTGGTCACCGTCAACGAGGAGAACGAATGAGCGAGCTTGCGAGCGAATCGGTAAGTACAGTGCGTCCGCGAATGCGGGCTCCGAGCGCCAGCGAGGTGGCCTCATGAGCGCCGAGACGAGCGCCGGGATGAGCACGCACAACGGCTCGGCGGGCGAGCGGCAGGCGGTGCTCACCGTTCGCGACCTGCGCGTGGAGATCGCGGCCCCGGCCGGAACCGTTGTCCCTGTCGACGGAGTCAGCTTCTCGGTGGCCCGCGGCGAGACCCTCGGGATCGTGGGGGAGTCAGGGTCAGGCAAGACCATGACGGCGATGTCGATTCTCGGCCTGCTCCCGCACGGTGGCAGGATCGCGGGCGGGTCGATCGAGTTCGACGGGCGCGAGCTGACTACCATGTCCGCCGGCGAGCTGCGCCGCCTGCGCGGCAGCGCGATTGGCATGGTCTTCCAGGACCCGATGACGTCGCTGAACCCGACTCGAACTGTCGGAAGCCAGCTCCGCGAGGCATACCGCATCCACCACCGGAGCGCCTCCGCCGCCGAGGCCGGCGCGCGCGCCGAAGAGGTGCTGTCGCTGGTGCGCATGCCCCGGCCGAAGGAACGGCTGCGCGACTTTCCGTACCAGCTGTCCGGCGGTATGCGGCAGCGTGCGATGATCGCGATCGCCCTGGTCTGCGAGCCACGCCTGCTGGTCGCCGACGAACCTACCACGGCGCTTGACGTGTCCATCCAGGCTCAGATACTCGAGTTGCTCGACGAGCTCAAGACACGGCTTGGCATGGGGGTCATCCTTGTCACGCACGACCTCGGGGTAATCGCCGGGCGCGCGGACAGGGTGGCTGTCATGTACGGCGGCCGCGTGGCGGAGCAGGCACCGACAGAGACGCTGTTCGCGCGGGCGAGCCATCGCTACACTCAGGCGCTCTTCGAATCGATGCCGGCCGTGGAGATCGACTCAAGCCGGGCACTGACGTCGATCCCTGGGGTCCCTCCGCAGCTGATCGACCTTCCTCCCATGTGCCGGTTCGCGGCGCGCTGCCGGTTCGCGGACGACACGTGCCGCACCCAGGATCCGCCGGTGGTCAGCGCTGGCGACGATCACATTCACGCCTGCTTCCACCCGCGGCCGCAGGAGCCCGAGGACGGGTACGCGGGTTCCCCCGCTACCGCCGCGGCTGATCGCGCTGACCGCTCGGGCGGTGCCGTGCTCATCCGGCTGGACGCGGTCGATAAGCGGTTCCACGTCAGGAGCCCGTCACCGCTGCGGCCACGGCAGGTTCTGCACGCGGTCTCCGGTGTGACCCTGGACGTGCGGGAGGGGGAAACACTGGGCATAGTCGGCGAATCCGGGTCGGGCAAGACGACAGTCGGGCGGCTGTTGGTCGGACTGGAGAAGCCCACATCCGGCGCCGTGACCTTCACCGGCGAGGGCATCAGCCAGCCTGGCCGGACCGGATCGGCCCGCCCCAGCGGACAGGTCCAGATGATGTTCCAGGACTCCTCCGCCGCGCTCGACCCTCGCATGTCCGTCGCGGATCTCGTCGCCGAGCCGCTCGCCGTCAAGCGCGTCGGCACCCGCAGGGAGCGTCGGCGGAAGGTGCTCGAGCTGCTCGACGCGGTCGGGCTCCCGGGCAGCGCCGCGGACAGGTATGCCCATGAGTTCTCGGGAGGCCAGCGGCAGCGAATCGCGATGGCCCGTGCGCTCGTGCTCCGGCCCAGGGTCATCGTGGCTGACGAGCCTGTCTCCGCGCTCGACGTATCCATCCAGGCGCAGATCATCAACCTGATGCGCTCTCTGCAAGAGGCGTACTCGGTCACGTACGTGGTGATCTCACATGACCTTGCCCTGCTCAGGTACCTCGCCGGGCGCCTCGGCGTCATGTACCTGGGCAAGCTGGTGGAGATCGGCCCGAGCACGGAGATATACGCGACTCCCCGGCACCCCTACACGGCCGGCCTGATCGCGTCGATCCCGTCGCCTGACCCGTCCCGGGAGAAATCCCACGAGCGGCCATGGCTGTCGGGCGAGATAGCCTCGGCGATTGATCCGCCCAGCGGATGCCGCTTCCGTACGCGATGCCCGCTGGCCACGGACATGTGCGCTGCGGAGGAGCCGTCCCTGGATCTCCGCGGCGGGAAGCACGCGGTCGCCTGCCACTACCCGGTCCCGGAATCCGGGATCGCCCTCCCCGCCCAGGCCACCGCCCGATGACAGGAGCCTGATGTCAGCGGCCCGGCCCAATGACATCAGGCGCTGCCTCCACCCCGCATGACTGAAGCAGGGCGGGAAAGGAGTCAGCCGCACTCGTTCGGATGCCTAATACACAGAAGTCCCCGCTACCAGCAGGTGGCGGGGACCTCTGCTAACCGCTCGGCCTCACAACCGGTCGATCAGCCCGCGCACCCGCTCGATCAGCCGCAGCCTGCTCGCGTGGTCTTGGGCCACGGGGCGGACGGCCAGGGTCGTGACACCCGACTCGGCGAGCGCGCCCAGCCGGTCGAGCACGTAGCCTTCCGGCCCGATCAGGGATGTCTTGGCGAGCAGGTCGTCCGGTACCGCATCCTCGGCCTCCTTCTTCTTCCCGGCCAGGTAGAGATCCTGGATCCGCGCCGCGGCGTCCGGGTACCCGAACCGGCCGGCCAGGTCGTTATAGAAGTTGCGGCCGCGTGCGCCCATCCCGCCGATGTACAGGGCGCGCACGGGGCGGTCGAGTTCGCGCAGGTGCCCGACGTCGTGGCCGATGGCCACCGAGGCGCCGACGTGCACGTCGAGCGGCCCCAGGTCCTTGTCGCGCTTGGCGAAGCCGCTGCGCAGCGACGCGCCCCACACGTCCGCGGCCTTCTCCGGCACGTAGAACGGCGGCACCCAGCCCTCGGCGAGCTCGGCGGTCAGCGTGACGTTCCGGGGCCCGATGGCGGCGACCGTGATCGGGATGCGGTCACGGAAGGGGTGGTCGATCATCTTGAGCGGCTTGCCGAGGCCGGTGCCCGCGTCGGGCGAAAGCGGCACGGTGTAGTGCTTCCCCTGGTACTCCAGGGGCTGCTCACGGCGCCAGACCTGGCGGCAGATCTCGATGGTCTCGCGGGTCCGGCCGATCGGCGCGTCAAACGGCACGCCGTGGAATCCCTCGATGACCTGCGGTCTCGAGGTGCCGATGCCGAGCTCGAACCGCCCGTCTGAGACGTCGTCCAGGCCGGCGGCGGTCATCGCGAGCAGCGTGGGCGTGCGGCTGTACAGCTGGAGGATCCCGGACGCGATGTGCGCCCGCGTGGTGTGCGCGGCGACGTAGCCGAGCCGGCTCACCGCGTCGAACCCGTACAGCTCCGCGACGGTGAACAGCTCGACGCCGGCCTTCTCATAGTCGGCGAACTCGGCGGCGGCCGCGGACAGCCGCCGTCCCTGCTCCGGCGTGGCCCCGAGTGCGATCCGCATGCCTCAGCCCGCCTGCCCGCGCCGCTTGATCTCGTCGTCGTCCTGGCGCAGCTCCCTGTCGGTCCCAGTGTCCGGCACCTGCTTGACCCAGACGGTGATCTTCATAACTGGCGGCAGCCTTCCTCGTGCGCTCGTCGCTCGACGCCAATAGAATGCATTCTAGAGCAATGTTCTAGTATTGGCGAGGGGCCCGCGTTGCCCGGCCGCCGCCACCGCTCGACCGGTTCTGACCGAGACGGATGTCACCGCGGAGATCGAGGCGGACGTCGCCACGGGTGCCTAAAGTGAGCTCTCGCGTGGCAGTTCGCCGCCATGTCGCGTTGGCACCGACAGGAAGGACAGAAAGTGAGCGCTGAGGCACTCGGTGGCGCTAGCCCGCCGCCTAAGGCCCCTGCGGGCGCCGAGGGATTCTTCCGAGTCGACGGCGACGCCCTCGTCCCCGCGGCCTTCGCGACGAGCCCGTGGGGCCAGGTACTGCACGGGCGGCTCATCGGCGGCTTGACGGCGCGTGCGGCCGAGCAGGCGCGCGTCGCGGACCCCGAGTTGGCCTGCTGCCGCCTGACCGTCGACCTGTTCCGCGCCGTGCCGCTCGCGCCGCTCAGGGTGGAGACGAGGCCGGTGCGCGCGGGCAGGCGCATCGCGGTGCTTGACGTGACGATCGAGCAGGACGACGGCCCGGTCGGCCAGGGCAGGGCCCTGCTGCTGCGCCGGTCCGAGCAGCCGGGCGGCACGTTCCGCCCGCCGCCGGCCTGGGATGCCAAGACACCGCCGGAGCTAGGGCCGCCGCAGTCGGTCGGGGGCCACCGCTGGACCGCGCCATGGGAGACATGGCGCGTCGGCGGCACGGTCGGCGCGGTGACCGACGGCCTGTGGATCAGGGAAACCCATCCGCTGATCACCGGTGAGTCTCTGACGCCCCTGGTGCGCCTAGCGCTGGCCGCCGACCTCGCGAGCCCCGTGGCCAACACCTCGACCAACGGGCTGAGCTTCATCAACGCCGACTACACCGTCTACCTGGGACGCGAGCCCGAGGGGGAGTACGTCGGAATTCAGCCCGCCGCGCACATCAGCGACCGCGGCGTGGCCGCCGGCCACTGCGTGGTGCATGACTTGCGGGGCCCCGTCGGCTTCGTGACCACCGCGGCCGTCGCCAACCCGACCATGGGCACCCGTCCTGCCCACGGCAACGCCTGAGAACGCCTTTGCTTGGCCGGTGACCACTTTTTCATCTTTACTTATTTACTTACCAGCGAGCGTGCGCCACACCAAGTCACACCGTCACCCCGCCGGACAATTCACGCAAACCCGGCTGAGGTTAGGTCCGCATCACGGTGAAATGCCAGGCACGCTACCGTGGCGCCGGCGCGGGAACGAACCCGCCGCCGTTGATGCGAGCGATTTCGCCGGTGATCTCGGCATTCACTCGGACTACTCGGCGGGCGTACTCGACGGCCAGTGAGCGGGCGACCAGTCGCCCTCTGGGTCCGCGGGCCGCGGGCCGGGAGCGCCGGCTACTTCGGCTGCCTGCCAAGCA
>JAWWPV010000737.1:0-4557 GCA_033854775.1 Trebonia sp. | reverse complement strand
CGAGAGCGGTGTCCAGGACCACCTCACCGGTTCCTCGCGGTGCGGTCCCTGCCGCGATGGTGAAGGGCCCCAGCGCCGCCGATGGCCACCCGTGGGCCAGGATCGGCTGATCACTGGTGCCGGCGAGGATCTCGCCCGAGCCGGTGACCAGGCTGACGTCAACGCTGACGTCCCTGATCGCCGTCTTGACCCCGGGGACCCGCGCAAGCTCGCTCACCCAGTCCGCGGGCACCGGCACCCGCTCGCTGTATCGCTGGGATGTGCCCCCGCTCACCGCTAGCGATTGCGGGGCGCCTACCACCACCGAAGCCGCCGCGTACCGCTCCGCCGGGTAGCCGCCCCGCAGACCGGAATCGATCAGCACGCCGCAAGCGGTCAGCACCGCCGAGCCGAAGAGCACGGCGACGAAGACTCCCGCCAGCCCCGCCTTGTGATTCCTGATCAGGCTCAGTGCCAGGGAGAACATCGGTTACCACTCCCCGAGGCTAGTCATGCGCTCGGCGATCTGCGCTGGTGACGGAGCCGTCATCGAGCCGGCTAGATGGCCATCAGCGAGGAACACCACCGAGTCAGCGAATGAGGCGGCGACCGGGTCATGCGTCACCATGACAGTGGTCTGCCCGGTCCGCTTCACCGCCTGGCGGAGCATCTGCAGCACCTGACGGGCGGTGCGGGTGTCCAGGGCGCCGGTCGGCTCGTCGAGGAAAACCACCTCCGGCTGTGTCACCAGGGCCCTGGCCAGCGCGACGCGCTGCTGCTGTCCCCCGGACAGCTGGCTGGGCCGCTGGTCCATGCGCACGCCGAGTTCGACCACGCCGGCGACCTCGCGTACCAGGTCGTGGTCTACCGTGCGGCCCGCCAGCCGCAGTGGGAGCGCGATGTTCTCCGCTACAGTCAGCCAGCCGAGCAGGTTATAGGCCTGGAAGACGAAACCGACGTGCTCCCGGCGGAATTCGGTCAGCGACGTTTCCTTCTTCCCTGACAGCTCCTCTTCGCCCAGCCATACCCGGCCCGACGTGGGCCGGTCCAGGCCCGCCGCGCAATGCAAGAACGTGCTCTTGCCCGAGCCGGACGGCCCCATCACAGCGGTAAAGGTGCCGCGCGGCATGGCGATCGAGACGTTATCAAGCGCCCGCACCGCGCTCTCACCAGTGCCGTACACCTTGCTCACTGAGTCCAGCCGGACCGCGAACGATGTTCTCTCCGGCGCATGGATGGTCACGTTGAATCCCCTTATGGAAGGTATCGGGACAGTGACCGACTCTAGGTTTCCGCAGGGGGCTCAGTCAGTGACGCGTACTGGCGTAAAGAAGTACAGCGTGCTATACCAACGAACTCAGCTGCCCGCCGCCGGCTGCCGATGGTGGAGCGGCTTGCCAGGCTCTATGCGACTGTTCTATAACTCTCCCATGAGTTCTATAACAGTTGCCTCAGGCGCCGACCAGACCGTAGGTCGGTTCGGCGGCTACGGCGGGCGGTACGTGCCGGAATCCCTGATCCCCGCCTGCCAGGCGGTGGCGGATGCGTTCGCCCAGGCATGGGCCGATCCCGGGTTCCGTGGCAGCCTCGCCCGGCTACTCTCCGCGTACGCGGGCCGACCCACCCCGCTGACGCCCGCCTTGCGGCTGTCGGCCGAGCTTGGCGTGACCGTTCTGCTCAAACGGGAAGACCTGACGCACACCGGCTCCCACAAGATCAACAATGTGATGGGCCAGGCGATGCTGGCCCGGCGCATGGGGCGCGCACGGCTGATCGCCGAGACCGGCGCGGGCATGCACGGCGTCGCGACCGCGACGGCGGGCGCCCTGTTTGGGCTGCCCGTGAAGGTCTTCATGGGCGAGCGGGACGTGGAACGCCAGGCGCACAACGTGTTCCGGATGCGGCTGCTGGGCGCCGAGGTCGTCCCGGTGACCACTGGCAGCCGTACGCTCAAGGACGCCACCAGCGCGGCGATGCGCCACTGGGTCGGCGACGCCGACGAGGCGTACTACTGCGTGGGTTCGGTCATCGGCCCGCACCCCTACCCGACGATGGTGCGCGAGTTCCAGCGCGTCATCGGCGACGAGGCCCGGCGGCAGTGCGCGGCCGAACTGGCCGCCGCTGTTCCCGATTACGTCGTCGCCTGCGTCGGCGGGGGCAGCAACGCGGCGGGCACCTTCGCGGGCTTCGTCGACACGGCCGCAAAGCTCGTCGGTGTCGAGGCCGAAGGCGGTTCCGGTGCCTCGAACGGCGAGATCGGCGTACTGCACGGCTTTCAGTCGCTGTTCCTCCAGGATGAACACGGGCAGATCAAGGAGGCGCACTCGATCGCCGCCGGGCTGGACTACCCCGGCGTCGGCCCGGAGCACGCGTACCTGCGGGATCTGGGGCGAGCCCGCTACGTCACGGTCTCCGACGCGGAAGCGATCGCGGCGGCCGTGCGGCTTGCCCGGACGGAGGGCATACTGCCCGCGATCGAGTCGGCGCACGCCTTGGCCTGGGTGATCCACGCCGCCGGGACATCAGTGCTGCCCAGCGGCTCGACCGTCCTCGTCACGCTCTCCGGGCGCGGCGATAAGGACGTCGCCACCCTCATGACGGAGGCGGAGCTGTGACGAAGCTGCTGATGCCCTACATCACCGCCGGCGTCCGGCCAGACTGGGCCACCTATCTGACCGCGTTCTCCGGCGCCGGGGCCGACCTGATCGAGGTCGGGCTACCGTTCTCCGACCCCACAGTGGACGGCCCGACGATCCAGGAGGCGTCCGACGCGGCACTCGCCCGTGGTGCCACGCCCGCGTCCGTCCTGGCGGAGCTGGCCGAGGCCCGCGTCGGCATCCCGATTATCGCGAGCACGTACGCCAACATCGCGCTGCGGCCGGGCTTCGCCGACGCCCTCCGTGCCGCCGGGGTCACCGGGCTGATCGTGCCCGACCTGCCGCTCGACGAGCTGGCCGGGCTGAGCGCACCAGGCATCGAGGTCAGCCTGCTCGCCTCCCCCGCGACGCCGGATGACCGTCTCGCCGAGATCGGGCGGCGCAGCCAGGGCTTCGTGTACGCGGTCTCGGTCATGGGCACGACCGGCGAACGCGACCGGCTTGCCCCGTCCGCCGCGGCCCTCGCCGCCCGGGTCAAGCAGGTCACCGACCTGCCAGTCCTCCTCGGCTTCGGGATCTCCACGCCCGAACAGGCGGCCGAGGCGGCGGCGGTCGCCGACGGCGTCATCGTCGGCGCGGCCGTCATGCGCCGCATCCTCGACGGCGCCGGCCCGGCCGAGGTCGGCGCGTTCGTGGCGTCGCTGCGGGCCGCGCTTACCGGGCCGATCGCCGTGCGATGATCGTCGGTGGCGACAATAAGGCGCGCGGCCGGACAGGCGCAGCGGCCGGACAGGCGAAGGGGAGGGAGCAGCATGGCACGCTACCGGGCCATCGCCGCCGACCTCGCCTCGAAGATCCGCGACGGTCACTACGCCCCAGGCGAGGCGCTGCCCGCGCAACGCGAGCTGAGCGCGGCGTACGGCGTCACCCTGATGACGCTGCGCCAGGCGCTGCAGGAGCTGGGCGCCGAGGGGCTGATTGTCCAGCGGCCCGGCAAGGGCACCTTTGTCGCACCGCCCCATTTGGCGTACCAGTTGGGATCTTTGCGGAGCTTTGCCGACGACTTGCGCGAGCAGGGCCACGAGGTCCGCACCACGGTGATCGCCCGCGCGCAGCGCCGCGTGCCGCCGCGCATCGCGGCGCGGCTGCGGGTCCGCGAGACCGAGACCGCGCTGCGGCTGGAGCGGGTCCGCGCATTTGCCGGCCGCCGCGCGATTTATCAGGTCTCCTGGGTACGCCAGCCGCACGCGGACCGGTTGCGTGACGTGGATTTCACCACCACGTCGTTGTACGCGGCCCTGGCCGACGTGGGGGTCGTAGTGGCCCGGGCATCCGAGACGATCCGGCCGGAGGTACTCGACGCGAACGCGGCCGGGCAACTAGACGAGGACGAGGGCGCGCCAGTGCTGGTCAGCGACCGGATTACCTACGGGCCGGACGGGACGGCCCTGGTGGCGGACAGGGCGACAATCCTGGGCAGCATGATGCAGATCACCGCAGATCGCGCCGCCACCGGGCTGTCCCTCCACTGGGGAGCGACCCCTTCGCTCTGATCCCTTGCGGCGGAGGGGCCGTTCAGTAACCGGACAGCAGCGCCTGGAGGCGGGCGAGGTCGGGCTGGGTAAGGTGGCTGCGGAGCCGACCCCGGTGGTCTGGGCGTCGTCCCCAGATGAACAGCTGACGCGCGCCAGCGTCGAAATCGACCGAGGCCTCGTCCGCCTCGTCACTGGCCCACGCGAGCCCAGCGTCGCCGTTCTCGACGACAACCCGCAGGTCGGGCTGTCCCTCGGCGCGCAGACGCACGTGGAACTCGGAGTCCGGATCAGGATCGTGGCGGCGCCCGGCAGCGAGCAGGATCCGGCCGAGCTCACCTACCGAATGACCGACGAGGTCCATGGCGCCAAGGAACTGGCGGCTGACCTCATCGTCGCCGGCAATGTCCCAGCGGTGCAGGGCATGCTCGTTGCGCAGGTGCGGAATG
>JAWWPV010000736.1:0-9393 GCA_033854775.1 Trebonia sp. | reverse complement strand
CTACCTGGGCCGGCCCCGGTTCACCCCGGAAACCAGCCTCGGCGAGTCCGAGCGGCGGACGTCGGTGCCCGGCGTGGCGACCGGCCTGGCCGTCACCGGTGCCGGTGGCGACGTGCTCTTCATCGAGGCGTCGCTGGCCGACCCGGAGACCGGCGAGACCGGGGTCACCCTCACCGGCCAGCTGGGCGACGTGATGAAGGAGTCGGCGCAGATCGCGCTCTCCTACCTGCGCTCGCACGGGGCGGAGCTCGAGCTGCCGGTGGTCGGCATGAAGGACCGTGGCGTGCACATCCACGTGCCCGCGGGCGCGACGCCGAAGGACGGCCCGTCGGCCGGCGTCACCATGACCACGGCGCTGGCGTCGCTGCTGTCCGGGCGGCCCGTCCGCGCGGACGTGGCGATGACCGGAGAGATCTCGCTCACCGGCCGGGTGCTGCCAATCGGCGGCCTGAAGCAGAAGCTGCTGGCCGCGCACCGGATGGGGATCACCACCGTGCTGATCCCGCAGCGGAACGAGCCCGACCTGGACGACGTGCCGGCGGAGGTGCTCGAGAAGCTGGACGTGCACCCGGTCAGCGACGTGCGCGAGGTGCTCGCGCTGGCGCTGGAGCCGGCCGAGGTCGCCGCGCAGGCCGCCGCGGCCTGAGGTCAGCAACCGGCTAGACAGAGATAACGGCAGCGGCGGCCGGCCCGGTTACGGGTCGGCCGCCGCTGCTGTTTCTCAGTCATCCGAACGGGTGGCTACTTCGAGTAGACCTGGAACTCGGCGATCTGCGGTGCGCCCTGGACGTCGTTGTTGCTGACGTCGAGGCGGATGTAGTTCACCGTGGTGGACGGAACCGCGATGTCGACGACGTTGTTGCCTGCCGCGTTGCTCGCGCTGAACAGGTACGCCGTCGAGGCGGCAAGCGGGGTCCAGGTCTGGCCGTCGGTGCTGCCGTCCACCTCGATGGTCTGGTGGCGGTCGCCCCAGCCCTGCGGGAGCTCGACAACGACCCGGTCGACCGGCGCGGCCTTGGCCAGTTGCAGGGTGAGCACGCCGGTGGCGTTGGCCGCCTGCCAGTAGGTGGCCTGGTTGCCGTCGTTGGCGTTGCTCGCCGGGAACCCGGCGAGGGTGTTGTCGGCCGAGGCGGTGGCCGTCAGCGCGAGGTTGCCGTTCGGGTTGTAGACGGCGGCGCTCAGGCTGACCACGTACGGCGCGAACGGGTTATTCGCGGGGTTGGCGTCGAACACCAGGTTGCCCAGGTATTGCTGCACGGCGGTGGGCGTGATGGTGACCGTGGCCGTGCAACTGGCCCCGACGGCGAGCGTCGCCGGGCAGTTGTTGGTCTCGTCGAAACCGTTGGTCGCGTAGACGCTGGAGATGGGTGCCGGGTCCGGTCCCGGGTTGGTGATCGTGACGGTCTGCGCCGGGCTCTGGGTGTTCAGGTTGACGAGCCCGAAGTCCAGCGACGACGTGGACGTGTTCAGGATGTTGAACGGCGGGAACGTGCACTCCGAGCCGCTCCAGCCGCTGTTGCCCGTGCCCTGGGTCAGGGTGATGCCGTAGGCGCAGGCCATCTGCCCGTCGAGGCCGACCCCGGAGGCGACCACATTGGACATCGTGGCCGATCCGGCCGACTGGAGTTGGACGACGAAGGTGCCGACGTTGCGGACGACGGCCCCGTTGATGTTGACGTTGGTGATCGCGTAGGCGGGCGGGGTGGCGTTGGGGATGTAGTCGCCGACGAAGCCGAACGCGTCGTAGGGGCTGTCGAGGATCGTGTTGTGGTCGACGTTGATCGTGCCCGTCATGTTCTCGCCGTCTGAGGCGTAGAACCAGATCGCGCCCACGCCGAACTTCCAGTTCGGGTCCAGGGTGCCGGTGCGGACCAGCGTGTTGTTGTCGATCGTGGTCGTGCCGGACAGCGGCACCGCGGAGAAGCGGTTGCCGACCTGGATGCCGCCGCCCTGGGTGATGGTGTCGGTGGCGTAGTCGCTGGTGATGGAGTTGTTGTTGCCGCCGTAGATGGCGAAGTTGTTGGCCAGGATGGGTAGCACGACGGTGTCGTGCGAGAAGGAGTCACCGGAGTCGGCGGCGCCGGAGGACCACAGTGCCAAGCCGTCGTCGCCGGTGTTGCGGACGTAGGTGTTGGTGACGGAAGAGCCGGTGATCCCACCGTCGAAGTTGATCCCGTCGGCGGTGGTGTCCTGGATCCGCACGTTGTTGATCTTGAGGTCGGTGAACGGGCCGGTCATCCAGATGCCCGCCTTGACGTGCTGGATCCACACGTTGCTGATGGTGGAGTCCTGCAGCCCGCCGCCGATGCCGTTGACGTCAGCGGAGTCGACCCGGTCGGTGACCTGGCCGAAGATGGCGAAATTGGACAGGTGGACGTTGGTGCTCGGGTTGGGCGGCAGGTTCCCGTAGACGCCGACGTCATTGCCGCCAAGCACCGAGTACCACTCGCCCGCGCCCGTCAGCGTGACCTTGTTGACGGTCAGGTGCGCGGTGACGGTGAAGTTGCCCGGCGGAATGTAGACCGCCTTGCCTGCCGCGCTGCCGGCGTTGATCGCGTTCTGGATGGCGGTGGTCGAGTCCTTGGCCCCGGTCGGGTCGGCCCCGTAGGAGAGCACCGAGAGCGAGCCGCGTGGCTGCGAGGCCGGCGGGGCGACCTGTTGGAAGTCGGCGACGTCAATCGTGACGGGGACCGCGGGGTTGGCGATCTCGAACTCGACCCGGGTACCCGCGGGCAGGGTCCGGCCGAGCAGGGTCCGCACGTCGTCGTACATGTGGTGACCGTGCTGGTCGGCAGGGTTGTTGGTGAACGGATAGCTCCCGTAGAACCAGGTGTACTTCGAGGTGAGGGTCAGGTCGGGGAGCGCCCGGCCGCCGGCGGACACGTGCAGCGGCGTCGTAAGCCCGGTGCCGTCCGCCGTGTCCGGGATCGAATAGCGCAGGTCCACCGCGTTCGCCGGCCGCGCAAGGGTGAACTCGATGTACTGCCCCGCACCGTTGAGCGTCACCGCGGTGCGGCCCACGGCCTCCGCGGGCAGGGTGTAAAGGTTGTCGGACGGACCGATCACGGTCCCGGCGTGCCGCGCCTTGACGGCCGCGTACTCGGTGAACGGGACGTCGGCGCCGCGGCCGCCGTCGGACGTCGGGGTCACCTGGCTAGAGCCAGGATCCGTTGCTGCCGCCGGTGCCGGCGCGGCGCTCGCAGCAGCTGCGCCAGCGACGCTCACCAGTGCTACGAACGTGGCCAGCACCACGCCCGTGGTGAGGCTTCGTGTGAACACGGCCCACCGCCTTCCATGGACTCGATGAACCGCGGGGACCTCGATGTCATGACTTTTCCCGCGTTCACCCGTTCATGTAACACAGTTGTGCCTGTTCTTACAATGAAAGATCTAATGATTTTATAATTTGCGCAAGTTCTTGCAAGAGATTGTCGTTAAGCGTCAACGCCATGCAAACGGTGATGGTGATACGGCGCGGCGGCCGGGCGGCCGTCGGCGCCGGTTAGACCTGAACGGGGGCTGATGGCTTCTTTTCCGCCTCGCTGACGCCGTAGCGGGAGTACAGGCGGCGGAGCGGGCCGGGGGCCCACCAGTTCGCGCGGCCGAGCAAGCGCATCGTGGCGGGGACGAGCAGGATGCGGACCACGGTCGCGTCCACGATCAGCGCGACGATCATCCCGACGCCGAGCAGCTTGAGGAACGTGATGCTCGAGGCGGAGAACAAGGCCACGACGATGACGAGCAGCAGCGCGAGGCTGGTGATCAGCCCCCCGGTGCGCTGGAGGCCCGCGGCCACGGCGGCGGTGTTGTCGCCGGTCTCGTCGTAACGCTCGCGGATCCTGGACAGCAGGAAGACCTCGTAGTCCATCGACAGGCCGAAGACGATGGCGAGCAGCAGGATCGGCATCGTCGGATCGATCGAGCCCGTGGCGGTGAAGCCGAGCAGCCCGGACAGGTGTCCCCACTGGAACACCCACACGATCACGCCGAACGTCGCCGACAGCGACAGGATGTTCATCACGATCGCCTTGACCGGCAGCACGACCGAGCCGAAGGCGAGGAAGAGCAGCACAAACGTGGCCACCGCGGTGAGCAGCGCCATCCACGGGAGGGTTGCGCCGAGGCTGGACAGCTCGTCGACGAGCATGGCAGTCGTGCCGCCGACGAGGACGCTGGCGTGCGGCGGTGGCGCGAGCGCCCGAACGCTGGTGACGATCTGCCTGGCCTGCGGTGAGTCCGGCCGCGGCGTGTACCCGACGTCGAGGCGCACGCTTGTCCCGTGCCGCGCGGTGGCCTGGACGCCGGTCACGCCGGGGATGGCACCGACCTTGGCGGTGTAGGCGGTCAGCTGCGCCTGGCTGGTGACGCCGGTGACCACGGCTTCGATCGGGTTGGTCGAGTTGGCGGGGAACTCGCTGGTCAGCGTGCCCTGGACCTGCCTGACGGTGGAGCTGGCCGGCAGCGCGCTGGCGTCGGTGCCGCCCCAGGAGATGCGCAGGAACGGCGCCCCGAGGGCGAGCAGCACGACCACGATCACGCCGGCGAAGACGACCGGGCGGCGCATGACGGCGTGCGCGAGACGATACCAGCCGCCCTCCTTCTCGGGTCTTGCCACGGCGTCCGCGCGGACGCTCTTCCTGACGGCGAGGGCGTTGACCCGGTGGCCGAGCACGGCGAGCAGCGCGGGAAGGACGGTGAGCGCCGCGATCACGTCGACCGCGACCGTGGCGACGCCGCCGTAGCCCATGGACCTGAGGAAGACCGGCTGGAAGAGCATCAGGCCGCACAGCGCCAGCGCGACCGTGACGCCGGAGACGAGGACCGTCCGGCCCGCGGTGGCCACGGTCCGTGCGACGGCGCGCTCCACCACCTCCGTTTCCGGGGCAAGCAGAGCCTGGCGGCGGAGTTCCTCGCGGAACCTGGTGACGATGAACAAGCCGTAGTCGATGCCAAGGCCGAGACCCATGATCGTGGTGATGTTCACCGAGTAGACCGAGACCGTGGTGGCCAGCGTGAGCAGGCGGAGCACGGTGAACGAGCCGAGGATGGCGAGGCCGCCGATCGCGAGCGGGGCGATGGCGGCCATGACGCTGCCGAAGATGATCACCAGGAGGATGAGCAGCACGGGGAACGAGATCGACTCGGCCCTGGCGATGTTCGCGCTGACCTCGCTGTTAATGGCGACTTCCGTGGCCGTGGTGCCGCCGACCTGGGCGGTGATGCCGTCACCAGGCGTCCCTGCCACCGTCGGAAAGTCCGCTTTTATCGCCTTATACGTGCCTTCGCGCGCCTGGTCGGACCCGCCGGCCAGCTGAAGCACCGCATAGGTCGAGTGCCGGTCAGCCGAGGCCAGGTCCGGCTGCCCGCTCGTCCAGTAACTCGCGGACCTGGTCACCTCGCGCGCCGGAAGGGCGGCCAGGTACCCCGCCACTGCCTGCCGGTAGACGGGGTCGGCGACCGTGTGCGCCGCGCTGTGGAAAAGCACGACCACGTCGGCACCGTTGCGGCCGAACAGGCTGCCCGCCAGGTTGGACTCGACGCTGCTCTGGCTGTTCGGCGGGGTGAACGTGTTGCCCGAGTTGAGCTTGCCGAAGACGCCGGTTCCCCACACCCCGGCGCCCACCGCGAACAGCAGGGCGATCAACAGTGTCAGCCGACGCGCCCGGTAGAGCCCGCGTCCCCATGCCTCAAACATCACGCCTCCCGGGCCATGATGGTTCCGCTTCGCGCGGATTAATAAGTGAACACCGTAAACTGATTACATGAGTAACTTTGCATACGGTGTTTACTTGCGTCAAGAGTGTTTGCCATAAGTTCTTCCGACCAGTGGCCGCGCACTGTAAAACGGAGTCAGGAGGTACGCGTGACGCAGGCACCATCCCCATCACCGGCGACACCGGCCGAGCCGGCCCCGCCGACGGCACCGACCAGGCGGGACCGGCTGCGCGCGGCGACGACGGAAGAGATCACCGCGACGGCGCGCAGGCTGCTCGTCGAGCAGGGGCCCGACGCGATGTCGCTGCGCGCCATCGCCCGCGAGATGGGGATGACCGCACCCGGCTTGTACCGCTACTACGGCAGCCGCGAGGAACTGCTCAGGCACGTGGTCGCGTCGATCTTCCGTGAGCTGTCTGGCGATCTCCACCGGGCGATCGACGAGGTGGTGCGGAGTACCGAGGGTGCGGCCGTCGCTCGTGGCGACGCGGCACCCGAGGAGGTCCGGCGGCACCTCACGCTGAAGATGGTGGCGGCCTGCCGCGAGTTCCGCCGCTGGGGACTGAGGCACAAGGACGAGTTCACGCTGTTGTTCGGCGTCCCGCTGCCCGGACTCGACGACGGCAGGTTCGACGTCGCCGAGGAGTGCGCCCTGGAGTTCGCGGCGACGTTCTACACATTGTTTTTCGAGCTGTGGAACGCGACCCACTTCCCGGTGCCCGGCCCCGCGGAGGTCGACGAGGGGCTGCGAGCGCAGCTCCGCCGGTTCGGCACCACCCTGGGCACCGACGCGCCGGAAGGCGCGCTCCTAGTGTTCCTGCGCTGCTGGACGGTGCTCTACGGCGCCGTGGCGATGGAGATCTTCGGCCACCTGGGGTTCGCGCTCGACGATCCCGCCCCGATGTTCGAATTCACGCTGGCCGACCTGGGCCGCCTGGTGGGGCTCGAGTACCCGCCGCCAGGTGGCTGAAGAAAGGCGTAACGCCGCACGGATAATCACGAATCAACAAGACTTGCCGAAAATTAGCTGATACTGCCCTCAAAAGCTGATTAAGATCACGTGCCCCGCTTGCCCGAGCGACGCTCAATGAAGGGGTCACCGTGACCGCTTACCCTCCCTACCAGGCATATCCGGGCCCCGCACCGGTCCTCATCGCCCCGCCGCCCGTCCTGGTCGTGGCGGCGGACCCCGCACCGCAACGGCGGGTCACCGTCTTCTTTCGCCTCATCCTGGCCATACCGCACCTGTTCCTGCTCTACTGGCTTTACTTGGCCGCCGGCATCGTCGCCTTCATCGGCTGGTGGGTGGCGCTGTTCACCGGGCGGCTGCCACAGTTCGCCGTTACCTACCTGAGCGGCGTCTTGCGCTGGACGGCCCGCGTCTACGCGTACGACTACCTGCTTACCGATGCCTACCCGCCGTTCACGTTCGACGACGACCCCACCTACCCGGTGCGGGTGGCGATCCCGGAGCCGCAGCGGCTGAACCGCGCTGCCGTCTTCTTCCGGTACTTCCTCATCTTGCCCGTCGGCATCCTCGCGGGAATAGTCATCTCTGGCGCGAGCACGCTGATGTCCTTCATCGCCTGGCTCATCGCGCTCGTCGCGGGACAGCTGCCGCCTTCGCTCTACCTCGCGTACGTCGCGGTCGTCCGGTTTCAGACACGGTATTACGCCTACTGGTGGATGCTGACCCCTGCCTACCCGGGCGGACTCTACGGCGACAAGCCCGGGTCGGTGGCGTGGGCGGACCAGGGATACGAGCCATCGCAGGGATACGGCACCCCCGGCTACGGCGCTCCCGCGGGGTACGGCGCTCCCGACCCTGGCTACGGCGCTCCTGGCGGGTACGGCGTCCGGCCGCTCTTTCAGCCCACCACATGGCTCCTCCCGCTGACCACCGCGGCCAAGAAGCTGGTGACCACGTTCATCGTGCTCGGCTCGCTGATCCTGGTCGGCTACATTGCCCTCTATGCCGCGCTCATCGGTTCGACGGTCAGTAGCACCGAGAATGCGGTCGCCGCGGCCAACCAGCTGAACAGCTCCTACACCACGCTGACGAACAGCCTGAACGCCTGGGACCAGGCGTCGACGAACTGCAAGGGGAACCTCGCCTGCGTGACCAAGGAGGACGGCAAGGCCGCCAGTGCCTTCAACACGTTCTCCAGCCAGCTAGCGAATACGTCCGTGCCGGCCGGCGCGGCAGCGGACAAGGCCCGGCTCAGCGCGGCCGCCGCGACGTCCGCGCAGGACTTCATCCAGCTAAGCAAGACCACCAGCATCAGTCAGTACCAGTCCACGATCGCCAGCACCGGCTTGCAGCGGGCGCTCAGCGGCTTCGACCAGGACTTCACGGCCCTCATCACCCGGCTCCAGACCTACTAACCGCCGAAGCGGCGACGGAAGGTAAGCGATTCCGGGTGCCGCGCAGGAGCCCGACCGCGGCGGCGCAGAAAACCGCCGCCGCGGCCAGCTCGTACTTGAACCGGTGGGGTGCCTCGTCCTGTATCCCCATGTGGATCCGGTCCACCACCCGAGGCCACGGCGATCGCCCGAAGAAGACGATCGACGGCTTGTCTAGGTCGGGCAGCGCCGCGCCCGCCATGCCCGCGAGCACCGCCAGGCGCGCGTCCCGCGGCGCCAGCGCCGTCATGGTGCCCATGACCGCCAGGCCGGCCAGCCCGTCGGAAACAGCTACCTCCATGAAGCTCGGGCGCCCGCGCCACTTTCCCCAGTGCGGTACCGCGTCGAGGGCGAAGTGAGACAGCACGCCGAGGGCGAAGGCGGACACCGGGCGGCGGCGCGATGCGGCGCCGATCACGGCACCAGACAGCACGTGATTGGTCACCAGCATGTCCTCTAAAGTACCGGCGTCCCGGTCGTCTTCAGCACGTGGCGCGCCACGCCTGGTAGCGTTTCCACCATGCTGGACAGACGATTCATCAGGGATAACCCGGAAGCCGTAAAGGCGGCCGTGCGGGTTAAGGGCATCGACCTGGACGTGGACGAACTGCTCAGCCTGGACCAGTCCAGCCGCGAACTTCAGCGCGAGCTCGACGAGGCGCAGACCAGGCGCAAGGCGTTCGCCAAGGAGTTCGCCAGAGCCGATGAGGAGACCAGGGCCACCAAGCTGAAGGCCGAGCACGAGGAGCAGGACCAGCAGCTCAAGAGCGTCCGCGACCGGCTGGGAGTAGTCAACGACGAGCTCCAGGCGCTGCTGCTGCGCACCCCGATGATCCCGTGGACCGGGTCGCCGGTCGGCCCGGACGACTCCGCCAACGTCACGATCAGGGTCTGGGGGACCAAGCCCGTCTTCGACTTCGCGGTCAAGGACCACGTCGAACTGCTTGAGAACCGTGGCTTGGCGGAATTCGCCCGGGCGCGGAAGGTCGCGGGCGAGCGGGCTTACGCGCTCACCGGAGACATGGTGCTCCTCGAGCGGGCGCTGCTTTCCTACGCGCTTGACCACCTGATCTCGACCGGCTCTACCGTGATCTCGGTGCCGGTCATGGTCAGGGAAGAGGCGCTCATCGGCAGCGGCCAGTTCCCCATGCACCGCGAGGAGACCTACGCGCTGCCCGCCGACGACCTGTACCTGGCGGGCACCGCCGAGGTCGCCCTCGTCGGCCTTCACTCCGGGGAGATCCTCGACGCGAAGGCACTGCCGATCCGCTACGC
>JAWWPV010000735.1:0-7431 GCA_033854775.1 Trebonia sp. | reverse complement strand
TCGCGGACGGGCAGCAGGGCCGCGAACCGGTCGCGGGCCCCAGCCGCATTTCCCGCGGCTCCTGACCAGCGGGCGAGGCCGTATCGGGCGGCAAGGCTGATTGTAGCCACAGGCCCCAGGATCCGCTCGCAGACGGGCACCAGAGCGGCGTACTGGTCGCGGGCCCCGGCCGCGTCCCCTGCCTTGCCGGTCCAGTACGCAAGGTGGTGCCGGGCATCGAGGGTGCCTGAGTGCCAGGGCCCGTAGGTGCTATGCGCCACGTGCACGTCAGTAATTACCTGGAACAGGTCACGGGCGGCCGTGTAGCTGCCGCTAGATCCGAGATAATTCGCGATCCGCGACATGCCGTCGCTAGTCGGGGGCAGGACGGCCCGGGCGTGCGGCAGCAGCGCCGCGCACGTCGACCACGCCGCGGGCAGGCTCGTGTCGTCGGGGATCGCCGCCTCGACCAGCGTTGCGACGGCCCGCTCCCACCGCTCAGACGCACCCGTGGCCAGCTGGGCGCGGGCCATGGCTTGCACCAGGCGGTGCACCAGCACCTGTCCGTGACCGGCGGGGGTCACCAGCGAGTAGCGGCGCAGTGCGGTGACCGCATCCCCGGTCGCCAACGGGTCGCCAAGCAACGGCACTACCGTGTCCCCTGCCGGGCTCGGCAAGCCAACGTCCCGGCCGCCGGCGAACAGAAGAGCCAGCGAACCGGCTCGGGCGACAGGAACGCCAGCAGCCGCAGCAGACCCGTCGCCGGGGCCTCATCGGCCAGCTTTGACAGGGCAAGCCCCAAGGTGGCGGCCACGCCCGCGGGATGCCCCGCCACCTCGCCGCGGGCCAGCAAGTCAGCTTGCCGGGCGCGGAAAAGCCGCAGGTACCCGGCCAAAAGGGTGCCAGTGGCCTGCATGTACGCGGCGGCCTGCTCCAGTGCCAGCGGTAGCCCGCCCAGCTCGACAGCCAGCTCGTGGGCCGTCGCCTGGTCCGGGTCGCCGGTCCGGGCCAGCAGGAATCCTGCCGCTACCTCCGCGTCCAGCACCGCGACGTCTAGGACCTTGCCCGGCTGCCAGTGCTGGTTCTGCGTACTGATCAGCACTCGCCCCGGCCCGGCGGGCGGCAGGAACGGCTCGATCGACGCCCGGTCACGTGCGTTGTCGAACACCACCAGCCATCCGGCCTCCTGCCTGGCCAGTGCCCCGTGCACGGATGGAACCGGATCCCCCGCGTCTCGCACTCCAAGCTGCGCGGCCAGCACGGCGAACTCGGCGGCCAGCACTGCCGGGTCATCCGCTGCGAACTGCCAGCACACCCCCATCTCGGCCATGTGCCGGTGCGCGTACTCCACCGCCACGCTGGTCTTGCCCGCCCCGCCCAGCCCGCAAAGGACCGCCGTCCGGGGCCCGACCTGGTCAGGCCTGCCCGCAAGCAGGGCATCCAGCTCCCCGAGCAGGCTTTCCCTGCCCGCCAGGAACTCCGGCCTAGGTGCCAGCCGTACCGGCGGGACGGCCCCGTCGACTGCCCGGTACTTCCCGGCCAGCTCCCGCAGCGAGCGCTCTACCAGCTGCCCCAGCGTGCCAGGGTCAGCGAACGACCGCGTGCCCAGGCCCGCCTGCACCCGGTCGCGGAACGCCTGCTGCCGGGCGCCGAATTCCAGGTCAATTAAACCCGACGGCGGGATGCCCGCCACCTCCGCTTCCGTGTCAAGCATGAACACCAGGCGGTGCAGCCCCGCCTTGGTCGCCGCTTCGAATTCCAGCTCCGTGTAGGACACCTCGGGCCTGTCCCGAACCGGCGACCCGTAGCGGGTGCCCAGCACCCCTAGGTAGACATCGCACGACGCCACCCGGTCGGTGCACAGCCGGGCCGACGGCAGGTCCGCCGCGGGGAAATCGGCCATGTCCACGATCACGTGACCGCACGCCGTTACCGCCCGCTCCACTGCGGCCACATACGACCGGCCGCGCGGGAACTCCCGCAACTCCGAGGTATGCGACACGAATACCCGCCACCGCGCACCCGCTCGATGAGCCTGCCCGTCGACCA
This sequence comes from Trebonia sp., assembly GCA_033854775.1. Taxonomy (GTDB): domain Bacteria; phylum Actinomycetota; class Actinomycetes; order Streptosporangiales; family Streptosporangiaceae; genus Trebonia. Next base: position 5,403 of record JAWWPV010000735.1, on the reverse strand, counting down.
CGCAACTCACCTCAGACCCCAGGGGAGACGTGCCATTAGCAACACCCAGACTAAACGCTACGAATGCAACCCGCCACGATGTGCGTCTGGCGCGACCCGCTTGCCGACGGGAAAACCTGTTCCGCTGAAGGGCGGGTTCACTACCCCTTGATCACACCAACGGCACCTGTAAATCCTCACACTCGACTCCGGCCGCATATTCCTCATTGGACCGGCTCTTTCACATGTGTCACAACCTTTACAACCCAATCCCCAATCACTTCGTCGTCATATATTGACTTAGTGATAAGCCGAAGCTATCCATAGGTGTGATGCAGTCGATTGCAGTGGGTCGCGAGAGGGTGTCGGGAGATCACACGGTGAACTCAGTTACCGCTAGCGCCACTGGCCTCGACCTCGTGGCTCACCATGACCTCGGCGGCGCGGGCGACGGCATGCAGGTGATCCGGCAGGCGGACGCCGTTTACGTGGGTCACGCCGGCACCAGCGGCATGGGGACGTCGATCCTCGACGCCACCGACCCCCTGCGACCGGAACTCGTGACCCAGTGGCCCGCGCCGCCGCGGTCGCACACGCACAAGGTCCAGGTCGCGGACGGCCTGCTGCTCGTCAACCACGAGAAGTTCCCGTACCGCGCGGCGTACGCCGACGGGTTCTCCGCCGGCCTCGCCGTCTACACCCTGGCCGACCCGCTGCGGCCGGAGCAGGCCGGGTTCTGGCACAGCGGCGGGCGCGGCGTCCACCGCATCGTGTGGACGGGCGGCAGGTACGCGCACATGTCCGCCACCCCCGACCGGTTCCGCGACCGGATCTGGCTAGTGATCGACCTCGCCGACCCGGCGCGTCCGGCCGAGGCGGGCCGCTGGTGGTGGCCGGGGCAGCGCGCGGACGAGGTGCCGGACTGGCCGGACGGACGGCGCTGCGCGGCGCACCACGCCCTGATCTCCGGCGACCGCGCCTACCTCGGATACGACGACGCGGGCATGGTCGTGCTCGACGTCGGCGACATCGCCCGCCCCCGCCTCGCGGCCCGAGCCGAATGGGATGGCGGCTCGACGCACACCTGCCTGCCGCTGCCAGGCCGCGGCCTTGTGGTAGCCACCGATGAGCAGGTACGCGACGGGCCTGACGCGCCGCGGCGGGCCATCCACGTAATCGACGTTGCAGGCGCGGAACCAAAGGTGATCGCCGCCTGCCCGCAGCCGGCGGGCTTCGGCGGGCTGCCGCTGCGATTCGGCGCGCACAACCTGCACGAGAACCAGGCCGGCGCTTACCGCAGCGAGCGGCTCGTCTTCGCCACCTACTTCAGCGCGGGCGTGCGCGTCTACGACCTGGCTGACCCCGCTCACCCAGTCGAAGTTGCGCACTGGATACCGGAGCCGCCGCCCGGGCAACCGGTGCCGCAGATCAACGACCTGTTCGTCGACGGTGATGGCTACCTCTGGGTGACCGACCGGATCGGCGGCGGCCTGTACGTGCTGCGGCCCCGGCCACCACTCGACGCGCTGATGGACGAGGCACGGGCATGACCAGGCTGCGCGGACGTGCCGCCCTCGGTCGCTGGCGGGCTTTCCTCGGTTACGGGGCCGGCATCGCGGCGGGCATCGTGGCCTGGCAGTTGATCGGACTGCATTCCGCCAGCTTTGTCTTCGTGCCGCTGACTACAACCCTGTCCAGCCTCGGCAGCCTGATATCCGACGGCAGCCTGCCAAGCGCGCTTGCGTCCTCGTTCTCCGTCTACGCGGTCGGCGTGGCGCTCGCGATCGCGGCCGGCGCCGCGACCGGGATGCTGTTCGCGAGGCGAACGCTCCTGCGCAAGGCCTTCGAGCCGTACCTCGTAGCCTTGTACGCCACTCCGATGGTCGCGCTGATCCCGTTCCTGCTCGCGCTGATCGGCTACGGGTTCTGGCCTAAGGTGATCGTCGTCTTCCTGTTCTCGTTCTTCCCCGTCGAGTTCGCCACCCAGCGCGGCGCGCAGAGCATCGCACCCGAGCTGCTCGACGTAGCCCGCGCCTTCCGCACAAGCGAGCGCCAGATCTGGCGGCACGTCGTGATCCCGTACACGCTGCCGTACCTGATGACCGGTGTTCGCCAGGCGCTCGCCCGGGGCCTTGTCGGGATGATCTCCGCCGAGTTCTTCCTCAGCGCGGGCGGCCTCGGCAGCCTGCTGATCACGCAGTCCGAGCAGTTCGATACCGGTGACATGCTCGCCGTGACCTTGGTCATCACGCTGATCGGCGTCATCCTCATGGCGATCGGGCGCACATTCGAGCGCCGGTTCGCACGCTGGCGGGTGACCTCATGAGCGCCAGGGGCCGCAACCTCCCCGCGGCCGAGGGCGCCTCGCCCGAGGTCCGGCAAGAGCAGCGCCTGTCTGTCATGCGCAAGGGCCTGGCGCCCGGCCGCCGGGCGGGCGGCCCGAACGGCATGGGGGAGGCCAGCGGGGTCGAAGCGGAGGCAGCCCGCCGCGAGCGCACCCAGGTGTTCCTGGCGCGCGCCGCCGCCGGGCTCAGCATCCTGGTGCTGTGGCAGGTCTGCGCGGCCACGCTCGCGCCCGCCTACATCGCCAGGCCCCTCGGGGTCCTGGCCCAGGTGCCCACCGTGTTCGGCGATCAGTCATTCTGGTCGGCGGCGGGCTCGACGCTCCTCGCCGTGGTCGAGGGGCTGGTCATCGCGGTCGCGATCGGAACCGTCATCGGCCTGGTCATGGGCAGGCTCAGGGACGTCGACCGGGCGCTGCGGCTGTATGTCGACAGCTTCTACGCCATGCCGCTGGTCGCGCTCGTCCCGCTGCTGACCGTCTGGTTCGGCTATACACCCTTGGCCCGGCTGGCAGTCGTGGTCATTGAGGCGATCCTGCCGGTCATCTTCAGCGTAGCCGAGGGCGGGCGCAGCCTGCCCGCCCAGTTCACCGACGTGGCGCGCGCCTACCGTGCGCCGTGGTGGCGGGTCTGGGCGGGGATCGTGCTGCCCGCCTCGCTGCCGTACCTGCTCGGCGGCATTGACCTGGCGATCGGCCGCGCCCTTGTGGGCGCCGTGGTGGCCGAGTTCATCGCCTCGCTGAACGGCCTTGGCTACTACATCTTGTTCAACGTCCGCTCGTTCCAGGAGGACAGGGCGATGCTGGCCCTTGTCCTCCTCGTCGTATTCGCTCTCGCCGTTCGCGGGCTGGTCAGCCTGTTCGTGCGCCGCGAACTCCCGTGGTACCGGGCGGGATGAGGCAAGCAGATGAGGGAGATGCCGTGACTCAGCCAGCAGATGCCCCCCTGATCCATGTCGACAAGGTGTCCAAGGAGTACGGCGACCGGACCGTGATGTCGGGCGTCAGCTTCGATGTCGGTCCCGGCGAGCTCGTGTCGATCGTCGGGCCGTCCGGCTGCGGGAAGACCACGCTGCTCCGCTGCGTGGCGGGCCTGACCGCGCCGAGCGGCGGAGCGGTCAGCATCGCCGGTCACGTGGTCACCGAGCCGCCTGAGGGCGTCGGCGTGGTATTCCAGCACTTCGGCCTCTTCCCGTGGAAGACGGTCTTCGGCAACATCGCCTTCGGGCTGACCGTGCGCGGGATGCCGCGCAGGGAAGCGGAGCCACGGGTCCGTGAGCTCATCGGCATGGTCGGCCTTGAGGGGTTCGAGCACTCGTACCCGCACCAGCTTTCCGGCGGGATGCAGCAGCGGGCCGGCCTCGCGCGCGCCCTGGCGATCGAGCCCCGCGTGCTCCTCATGGACGAGCCGTTCGCCTCGCTGGACGCGCAGACACGCGACGTGCTCCAGCTTGAGATGCTGCGCATTCTCGATCAGCGGCCCGCCGCGACCATCTTCGTGACCCACTCAATCGACGAGGCCGTGCTGATGGGCGATCGCATCGTCATCCTCACCGGCCACCCGAGCATCGTGCACGACGTCGTCGACGTCGGGATACCGCGGCCCCGGGGACGGGAGGCCGTCGACAGCGACCGGTTCCGGGTCGTCCGCGACTACCTGTGGACGGTCGTCATGAAGGGCCAGGACCAGCGGCGAGCGGGGGCAGGCAACAGCAACCCGGTCGACATGCACCGTGAAGGGACGGCAGAGTGACATGAGAAGACTACGGTTCGCCGTCAGAGCCGCCGCGCTGGTAAGCGCGGCGGCAATATCCGCCGCAGGCATCGCCGCCTGCGGCAGCTCGGGCGGCGGAGGCGGGTCATCGGCCGCCTCGGTGCCCACCATCACGCTCGGCTCGCCGGGAATCCCGCCGGTCATCTCCGGTCTCCTTCCCTACATCGCCCAGAAGGAGGGCTTCTACAAGAAGTACGGCGTCAACGTGGTCATCAAGAGCTTCAGCACGGGAACGGACGCCACCCGCGCCGTCGCGGCCGGGCAGATCGACGCGGCGATCATGCCGCCAGCCCAGCTCATGGAGCTCGCGGCGAAGGGCGTCCAGCTGGTCGGCATTCAGGGCCAGGAGGTCCCCGACTGGGTAGTCGTGTCCACCGACCCCGCCGTCAGCACCTGTGCACAGCTCAAGGGGCAGGGCATCACCGTCGACGCCGTGGGCGGCATCCGCTACACCGCGCTCGCCTCGATGGTCAAGTCCTGCGGCCTGACGATTAAGGACGTCAACCCGCTGCCCTTCCCCGGCAACAACGCGCCGCAGGCGATGATCGCCGGCCAGGTGAAGGAAGCCGTCCTGCACCTCAATGAGCTCATCGACGTGCAGCAGCAGCTCGGCGCCGGCAAGGTGAACATCATCATGAAGATGTCGCAGACCAGCCCGGACACGATGTACGAGATGTACGGGGCGCTCAAGAGCGACCTGGCGAAGAAGCACACGGCGTTCGTCGACATGGTCGCGGCACAGATCGCCACGCTGAAGTGGATGGCAGACCCCGCGAACATCGACAAGGTCGCACAGCTCGGCACCATCGTCGGCGACCCCGCGAACGTGATGAAGTCCGCCATGCAGCAGTACCTTGCCATGGGGTTCTGGACCCAGAACGGCTCAGGCATGCCCCAGGCCAACGTCAGCAACATGATCCGCACGCAGGTCGCGGTCGGCAACCTGACATCGGCTAATGCTCCCGCCTACGCGAGCATCGTGGACCAGAGCGTCTATGCCGAAGCGGCGAAGAAGGTATCCGGCTGACATCGCCACCGGGGCGGGAACGGACCGTTCCCGCCCCGCCGCACAGGCCCTGTGCGGACGCGTGGGTTTCTGGTCTTGTCACTCGGATGATCGCTGACCGTCATCCGCCATTTGATTCATCTTGTTTGCTCATGCGTACAGTCCGATCAAGATCATCTATAACGCGTGATCGGACTGGAGGAGACAAGCATGTGTTTTCAGGGCGGTGTACACCCGTCGCCGGAGCCGTCGAAGGGACCGAACAGGCGAGGGTTCCTGCGAACGGCCGGGCTGGCCGGAGCC
>JAWWPV010000734.1:0-9023 GCA_033854775.1 Trebonia sp. | reverse complement strand
GCGCGGTCCTCGCCGGTGTCGCTGGCGGTAGCGTGCTCCTCCTCGCGGTGACCTTCGTCGCGGCGCGCGCCGCCGGCCGCCGGATCGACGCTAAGCTGCGCGACGCCAGGGAAATCGTGCAGCGCGGCCAGGCCGAGCTGCAGCAGATGGTCGAGAGGTCGATGCGCGGCGAGCAGCTGGCGGCGGTCGCACCGCCGCCCGTCCGCGTCACGGGCGGCGACCCATTCCGTGTGCTCGCCAGCGATATCGAGCAAGGGCAGTACCAGGCGGTCCAAGGGATGCTGCGGGTCGCGGGCAAGGTCCACAGCGGGCGTACGGACCAGCAACGGGTCGAGATCCTGGTGAACCTGGCCATGCGGATGCAGTCGCTGGTTCACCGCGAGATCGAGATGCTCGACGACCTGGAGGCCAAAGTCGAGGACCCGGACCTGCTGAAGGGCCTGTTCACGGTGGACCACCTTGCCACCAGGCTGCGCCGCCAGTCGGAGTCCCTCGCCGTTCTCGGCGGCTCGTCCTCCAGGCGGCAGTGGACCAGGCAGGTGACCATGCACGAGGTGCTGCGGGCGGCCATCGCCGAGGCGGAACACTACTCCAGGGTCAAGGTCGTGCCGCCGGTGGAGGGCGTGCTCCGCGGCGCCGCGGTCACCGACGTCATCCACCTCATCGCCGAGCTGGTAGAGAACGCCACCAAGTTCTCCGCGCCGCACACCACCGCGCTGCTGCGGGCACAGCACGTGGCGGCCGGCCTGGCGATCGAGGTCGAGGACCGCGGACTCGGCATGGTTCTCTCGGACCAGCAGCGAATGAACATGCTCCTGGCGGATCCGACTAGGACGGACGTGGACGAACTGCTCCGCGACGGCCGAATCGGACTGTTTGTGGTCGCCACCCTGGCCCGCCGCCACGGCATCCGGGTGCAGCTCCAGAACAACATCTACGGCGGCACCCAGGCGGCCGTGGTGCTGCCGAAGGCGCTGCTCGACCAGGTGGACGACCAGGTGCATGACCGCGCGCTGCCCGGCGCGGCGTCGGGCAACCGGGATTCCGCCGTGCGACTCGCCCCCGTCCCTGTCGGCGCGCCGGCCGGACGACCGGCCGCCCAGCCGGCGCCGTCGGCGCTGCCCACCGGGCGTCCGATGCCTGGCCTGTCCGGGTCGCAGGGCCCCGGGGCAACCCAGGCAGGCAACGGCCAGGGTGACGTCCTTGAGACCACGGCCCGGCCGCCGCTGCCCAAGCGGCAGCCGCACGCCAGCGTCGTCCTGCCGGCCCCGGACCGCCTTCCAGGCAAGCGCGGAGACGCATCGACGGCCCGCGGCACCGAGCCACCCACCGACCACATGACTGGCCTGGCGGCGGAGTTCCTTCGGGGCGTCCGCTTCGCCGAGGAAGAAGATCCCTCCGCACGGGACTGAAGACACCGCGCACGACTGGCCGAACCTTTCCCTAAGGAGATCCACCGATCATGGTGAGCGATGCGACTCACGGCCATGAACCCGACCTCGGCTGGCTGCTACGCGGCCTCGTCGAGCGCGTCCCGCGCACCCGCAGTGCGGTACTGCTGTCCGCGGACGGCCTGGCGACCGCGGCCTACGGCCTCGACCAGGACCCGGCCGACCACTTGTCCGCGATCGCCTCGGGCCTGTTCTCGCTGGCGCGGACCGCCGCCGGGCGGTTCGGCGGCAGCGACGGTGTCCGGCAGGTGGTCGCCGAACTCGACGACACGCTGATGTTCGTCTCCTCGGCCGGGTACGGCTCCGTGCTCGCCGTGCTCGCGGACAGGGAGACCGATGCGGGTGTGCTCGGTTACGAGATGTCACAGCTGGTCAAGAGCGTGCGGCCCTTCCTGTCCACGGCGACAAGACAACCCGGAGGGCAGCGCAGGGGGGAGGTTACGTGAACCGGGAGCAGCGGGGGCGATCCGATGACCGTGTCAGGCGATGACTCGTGGCTGGACGGCGATGCCGGCCGGCTGGTGCGCCCGTACGCGGTGACCAACGGCCGCACGGCCGCCAGCCTGAAGCTTGACCTGTTGTCCATGGTGGTGGCCACCGGCACCGGCTCTTACGCCACCCTGGAACCTGACCATCGCGAGGCGCTGGCGCTGTGCCTGCGCCCGGCCTCCGTCGCGGAGGTCGCCGCACGGCTCCGGCTCCCTGCGGCGGTCACCAAGGTCCTGCTTTCCGATCTGGCTGACTGCGGCGCGCTGCGCGCGGGACCGCCGCGTCCGGCGTCCGACACCTCCGACCGAGTCCTGCTGGAGCGATTGCTCGATGGCCTACAACGACGTCTCTGACCAGCCGCTGCCTACCACGGTCAAGCTCTTGGTGGCCGGGGGCTTCGGGGTCGGCAAGACGACCTTCATCGGCTCGGTGAGCGAGATCGAGCCGCTGACTACGGAAGAGCTCATCACCGAGGCGAGCGTCGGCATCGACGACCTCGATGGCCTGCCGTTGAAGACGACGACTACCGTCGCCTTCGACTTCGGCAGGATCAGCCTCAGTTCCGGGCTCATCCTCTATCTCTTCGGCACGCCGGGGCAGGACCGCTTCTGGTTCATGTGGGACGAGCTGTCCGCCGGAGCCCTCGGTGCCGTCGTCCTCGCCGACACGCGCCGTCTTGAGGCCTGCTTCAGCGCGGTCGACTTCTTCGAGAGCCGGGGCATCAAGTTCATCGTCGCGGTCAACGAGTTCGACGAGGCCTTCCGCTACGAACCGGAGGAGGTCCGGGCGGCGCTCGAGCTCAAGCCGCATGTGCCGGTCGTATTGTGCGACGCCAGACAGCACGGGTCGGCCACCTCGGTGCTCGTCGCCCTAATCCGGCACCTGCTCGCGGCCGTCGCCGCCCCGAGCACGAGATAGTTCGCGAATGCTAAAAACCCGCGAATGCGAAACACCGCAGTACGAAACACCGCAGAGATGGAGTCCACAGATGTTTGAGCCGAACGAGCACCTGTTCACCCCGGTCGACGAGGAAGCACCCCACCGCGTTGTGCGCTTGCGGGAACTGGGCCTCGGTGACCGGCCGGAGCCGGAGTTCGACGACTTCGCCCGCATGCTGGCGACCACGACCAAGGCGCCGCTCGCGATGGTGAACTTCGTCGGCGAGGAGCGGCAGTACTTCGCCGGGCTGTACGCGCCCGCCTTCATCCCTGGCGGCCCCGGTGCGGTGGCGGCGCCCGACGACCCGGCGCGGGTGATGACCAAGGAGCAGGGCTGGTGCCCGCACGTGGTGGTCCGCCGGCTGCCGCTCGTGCTTGACGACGTGTGCGACTACCCGAGGTTCGCGGGCAACCCGGTCGTCGACGAGATCGGCATCCGCTCGTACCTGGGCGCGCCGCTGATTGACAGGACCGGCACGACGCTCGGCACGATATGCATCGTGGACCTCGAGCCCCGGCCCTGGGGCCGGCCGGGGCTCGAGTTCATCAAGTCAAGGGCGGCCGAGATGGTGGCGATGATCCATGAGCGCGAAGAGCGGATGAGCTAGCCCAGGGGCGCCCTCACACGAGGCCGCTGAGTTCCGCTCGGATCTCAGCCGCCGAGGCGGCGGAGATCTCGGCGAACCGCCGCGACCAGGAGCCCTTCGAGGTGCCCAGCGCGGCCTCGCCGAGCCGCAGCAGCTGGATGTCGGACGTCCCCGCGGGCGCGAAGATGTGGAACGCGTCCCGCAGGTACCGCTCGACGGGCCGGTCGGTGAACAGTCCGGCCGCGCTGTGGATCTCCATCGCGTTGCGCGCGGAGTCGAGCGCGTACTCGACGTTGACCAGCTTGGCGTTGATGAGTTCGACGTCGCATGGCTCGCCGCTGTCCAGCAGGTGGGTGGCGTGGTAGACGGCCAGCCGCGAGGTCATCAGCCGGGACTGCATCTGGCCGAGCTTGAGCTTGATCGACGGTATCTCGGCGATCGGCTTGCCCTGCCGCTGGCGCGCGCTGGCGAATGCCACCGTCTCGTCGATGATGGCCTGATGGATGCCGAGCGACACGGCGGCGAGGTTCGCCCGCCCGTACAGCACGCTTGAGCTGTATGCGATGGCGAGCCCGTCGCCCTCGGCGCCGAGCCGGTTGGCGGCGGGCACCCGGCAGCCGGAGAAAAGCAGTTCACCGAAGCTGAACCCGTGCAAGCCCATCGACTGCTTCTGCGGCCGGAGCGACAGGCCTGGCCGGCCGGCCTCCACGAGGAACGCCGACAGCCCGCGCGTCCCGCTGCCGGTGCGAACCACGACGCCGTGGACGTCGCCCACGTGGCTGTTGCCGATGTAGACCTTGCGGCCATTGAGAATGTAGTCGTCGCCGTCGCGTTCCGCGGTGGCCTCCATGCCGAGGACGAAGCCTCCGGAGTCGGGCTCGGTGACCGCGATTGTCGGCAGGCAGTCTCCGCTCGCGATGGCGGGCAGCCAGTTCTCTTTCTGGGTTTCGCTGCCGAAGTGCAGGATTTTGGCGACGCCAAGCTGAGAGGCCTGAACCATGGCGCCCATCGCACCGCTGACCCGAGAAAGTTCCTCAATTATAATCGTTTTGGCAAGATGGCCGAGTCCCATCCCGCCATATTCCCGCCCGATGGTGACGCCGATCCAGCCTTGCCGCGCGATGAGCCGTGACAGTCCGTGCTGGACAGTCTTGGCGGCCTCCATTTCCGGGATGAGCGGCCGGACTCTAGACTCCGCGAATTCGCGGACCTGCTCCCTCAGCCGATCATGACATTCCGTAGCGAAATAGGTGGTCACGATGCCCTCCCGGCACGCCGAACCGGACGCCACGCCGTAGGGAGGCGTGCGGCGTCCGCCGACCAGAGAAACTTCGACATCAATAGTTATTCGCCTTCTGTGGAAAACTCAAGGTCTACTTTGTTAAATATCGAAGCAGGGAACGTTTTGAACAGGGAACCAGTATTCTGCTGATGGTTCGCCGCATGCCGACGCCCGCCCGGCAGCCTGCGGAAACGCGGATGTCAAGTCATTCCGATTGTGAACCTTGCCACACCAAATTTAAAATAATTCGCACCGGCCCCGGTTTTCTCAATCGCAACAGGAAAGCCGGAGAGCCTCTATTTAGCGCCAGGCCACTGCTGGCCGCTTACGAGTGCGGATGAGCATGGCTCACATCCGTTTCGCCTTCACCTGAAGGACAGTTGGCGTCATCGCTGCGTGACCGCACCCACCAGGCACCGCCGCTCGGACGCCCGGCTGGACTCCGCCGATTATTCCGAACGACTTCGGCAGTCTTCATCCCCCACAACTCCTCTCAGGGCGGGGTCAGGCACGGCCACACCCGGCTGGACGTGCGCGGCGAAGAACCGCAGGACGGCGTCCGCTATCTCGTCGGGCCTCTTCTCCGGCGCGAAGTGGTCAAGCTTAGGGAACGTCATCGCCTCGGCGTGAGGAATCGTCGAGGCCAGCCGGGCGAGGGCGACGGCTTGCCGGCTGCTGCCGCTTCCCTTGCCGCGCATGATCAGGGTGGCCGCGGCGACCTCGCGGTAGTCGGCGAACCGGCCGTCGAGGCGGCCGGCTTCGGCGTGCTCGCTGATCGCCTGCGGCATGAGCGCCAGGTTCTGCCGGAGTTCGGCCGCAGGGATCGCGCGCCGCAGGATCACCCGGAGGAGTCGGCGGGGCACGCGTCCGGTCTGATCCGGGTTGACCCCGCGGACGAAGGTGATGAACGCCTCGAAGTCCGCGCCCGCCGAGACCTCCCGGCGTGCGCGTTCGACCCAGTCGACAGGAATCGACCCGCCAACCGAGATCCCCGGCTCGTAGAGGGCTACCGCGTCGAACGCCGCGCTGCCGCACGCCGCCCGCAGGGCCACGAGCCCACCGAAGCTGTGCCCGAAGGTCAGCCGCGCGCCGGTTCGCGCGCGCACCGCCTCGACGTCCTCGCATTCCCGCGCGATGCCGTACCGGTCGCCTTGCGGGCCGCTGCCGCCCCGCCCGCGCCGCTGCACGACGTGCACGGTATGCCGCTCGGCCAGGCGCGTCGCGAAGCCGGCCAGATCGGCGGCCAGGGCGAGCGCTCCGGGAATCACGATGACGTCAGGCCCGCGCCCCACGCTGAGGTACTCGACGGGCGTGCCATCCGCGGAGTTCACTACCCGGGTGTCCAGCTCAGGCATGGTATTCCTCGCTTCTCTCGTCATGCATACAATGTACGCATCAGCGCTGCGTGGGACACCCTGAGCTAGGGCACTTTGCGTATTACCGCAGCACTCACCCGTAGTGCGGCAGCCCCGTTTACTGTGACTGCACTAGTACACTGGGGAATTGTGACCGACCGGCCGCCATACCTTCGCATCGCCGAAGAAATCGCCGATGACATCCGGAGCGGCAGGCTGGCGGAAGGCCAGCCGGCGCCGTCGACCCGGCGGATCGTCCGCGACTGGAACGTCGCGATGGCCACCGCCACCAAGGTGATTGGCGCGCTGCGCGCGGCGGGCCTGGTCGAGACGATCCCCGGCCGCGGGACAATCGTGCGGCGGCGAAACCAGCCGGCCGCCGTGGCGACGCGGCGGGCCAGGCTGACCCAGCGGGAGATCGTCGAGACCGGCGTGCGGATCGCCGACGCCGACGGGTTGCCGCTCGTCACGATGCGGCGGGTGGCCGATTCCCTCGGCGTTTCCACGATGGCGCTCTACCGCCACGTCCCGAACAAGGGAGACCTGACGCTGCGGATGGCGGACAGCGTATTCGCCGGGATCCGGCCGCCGGAGATCCCGGTCACGGACTGGCGGCGGCGCCTCGACGCGGCCGCGCACCTGTTCTGGGCGGTCTTCAGCCGTCACCTGTGGGCCGCCGAGGTGTTCTCGATAAGCCGTCCCCAGCTCATGCCTAACGTCCTGCCGCTCGCCGAGTGGTCGCTCAGCACGCTGCGCGCGATGGGCTTTGGCACCAATGACATGCTGTGCACGCACATCAACCTGTTCGCCCATGTGCGCGGCATGGCGCTTGCCCGGCTCGAGGAAGCCCAGGCGGAGAAGGACACCGGGATGTCGGCGGACGACTGGATGGCCCACCACGACCGCGGCCTGCGGCAGTGGGCAGACTCCGCCGGTCATCCCGGGCTCGGCTACGTCATGCGGGAACCATTCGACTTCGACCTCGACACGGTCTTCGAGTACGGATTGCAGCGCCTACTCGACGGTATCGACGCCCGTCGCCGCGCTCTCGATACCCGGTAGCCTTGCCGCTTCCCGACTCGCGGCGTTCGCGGCAGCCAGTTTCCGGTCGGTCGCTCCGGGGCCCGCAGCCGCATGCAGCCGGCGGTGGCACGCGAGGAGTTCCGTGACGAACTGAGGGTGTCCCGGCTGCGCCTGATGCAGGGCTGGCTCGCGGCGGTGGAAGGAGACACCGGCGCGAGCCTGGCCATCCTGCGCCCGCTCGTGGCCGCGGCGGCCAACGACATCGGCGCCTGGCGCTGGTCGCCCCCGTGGATGCGCACGTTCGCCGGCATCGGCCTGGCGGCGAACGACGACCAGTTCGCGCAGTCGACGGCCGCGATCGCCGAGCTCGGTGCCAGGCGCAACCCAGGCGTGCCCACGATGGCCGGCGTTGCCCTGCAGGTGCGCGGCCTCGTCGAGCAGGACGCGCACGTCCTGGGTCAGGCAGTCGACGTGCTGCGCCAGGGACCGAGGCCGTTGCTCCTCGCAGCAGCCGGCTGGCCGCGGCGGAGCTCGGCGTATCGCCGAACACGGTCAACACTCACCTGCGGTCCGCGTTCGCCAAGCTCGGCGTCCGGTCCCGTGTGCAGCTGAGCAACGTGCTGCGTGACCAAGCGCCCGGTCAGCCCTAGCCGGCACCCCGCGCGGCTCCTCACCGGTTCGGGTGAGGCACCGTCGACGTCACCGCCGGGTCCCTCTCGCGGCCGCCCCACCTTTTCTGGTGATGCGCCGGCTGGGCCAACCCCGTCTAATGGAACACGTCAGCGCCCCCTATGTCAGGGCGGCCTCGGCGGGAGATGAGGGCGTCGTTGCCATCACCGCCTCGGCCCCGGAGGCGTGAGTCAATCAACCACATCAAGGGAGTGGCAATGGCGAAGCTCGAGTACTCGGTGCACGTGGCACCGGCGAAGCTGGTGGCATCCGACGATTTCCCCCCGGGCGAGACCCGGGAGATGTGGTCGCCGACCGCTTCGACGCTCATCTACGGTGAGCGGGACGCGGTCCTGGTGGATCCGCTCATGACGAAGGACGAGTCGCGGGCCTTGGCGGACTGGGTGGTCGCGACGGGCAAGAACGTGACCTCTATCTTCGTCACCCACGCGCACGGCGATCACTTCTTCGGCGCCCCCGCGCTACTCGAACGCTTCCCGGACGCCAAGGTCGTCGCCGCGCCTGGCGTCGCGGCCCGCATGGACGCCCAGTACGCGCTGCTCGACGGATTCTGGAACCTCCGCTTCCCCGGCCAGATCTCCGGCCAGCGCGTGACCGCGGAACCCTTGACCGACGGCGTGCTCGAACTGGAAGGAGAGCAGCTCCGCGCGATCGAGCTGCGTCACACCGACACCGACGGGACAAGCGCACTGCATGTCCCCTCCACCGGGCTTGTCGTGGCAGGCGATGCCGTCTACGGAGACGTGAACCTCTACCTCGTCGAGGCGAAAGGAGACGGCAGGCAGGAATGGCTCGATGCGCTAGACACCATCGAGAGGCTTCAGCCCGCCGCGGTCGTCGCCGGCCACAAGCGAGACGGCGACGCTGACAGCCCGGAAAACATCGGCAAGACCCGCCGTTACATCGAAGACTTCAGCGCTGCGGTCGAGAAGGCTGACAACTTCACCGACCTCTACGAGGCAATGGTCGTTGTCTACCCCGGCAGGGTGAACCGCGCCGTCATCTGGCACTCCGCGAAAGCCTTCCTGGCCTAACCTCGCGCCCGGTCGACGACGTCGGCCTCGCCGGTTAGGGACCGTCTGGAAGTAAGCCGGCATTCGTCGCCGTGTCCGTCCCGGTGTGACGGCGCTGCGCTGCCCGCCTGCGTGCCTGCCCGTAACCGGGCCGGTCCCCTTCCAGGCGGTCGGCCGCCCGGGGCCGTGACCGCG
>JAWWPV010000733.1:0-9071 GCA_033854775.1 Trebonia sp. | reverse complement strand
ACCCGCTCCACGGGTACTGCCCGTACCCGGGCTGTCCGTAGCCCGGCTGGCCGTATCCGGGCTGTCCGTAGCCCGGCTGCCCGTACCCGGGCTGTCCGTAGCCCGGCTGGCCGTATCCGGGCTGCCCGTAGCCCGGCTGCCCGTACCCGGGCGGCGGGTATCCGGGCGGCGGGTATCCGCCCTGCCCGTAGCCGGGGCCGTTGCCAAGTGGGGCCGTGTCGCCGTCCTGCGGAGACTGGCCGCTCCCGGCCGAGCTGTCACGGGACGCGCTGCCGGAATCCTCGTTATCCGGGTTCGACGCCGGGATCCAGGGACTCACGTACTCCGGTGGCTGCCAGCTGCCGGGCCGGTCGTTACCACTGTCGTCGTCGTGCATCTATCTCGCCTTCACAAAGACAGCGTATGGGGTGCCTGCCTGACGGCGGCTCGCGCGAGTACACCGTCATCTTCTAGTAAGCGTCTGCAACCTGAAAGGAAGCTGAAGGGGCGCTAAGGATTGGCGGCCACACGCCACCCGCTGCTCGCTAGTAATTTAACAGCGGACGATCGCTGAATTATGCCGCATCATGCCGCCGGGCCAGGGAGGGCTTGACCGGGAGCGGATTCACACGGCCGGGGCCTGGCTGAGCCGGATCCGCGAGGTTCGCGCGAGCCCCGCCGTGCTGACCCAGGTGACCGGCACCACGGTACCCGGCCGGCAGTCGGCCACGATGGCGGTCAGCGCACCGGGCGACTCGACCTGATGCCCGTTCGCGGTGGTGATCACGTCGCCTGCGGCGATCCCGGCCGTCGCGGCGCCCGTGCCGCACAGCACGCCGACCACGAGCGCGCCGACGGGCACCGGCGCGATCGTCGCGGGCACCCCGACGTCTTCCTGGGTGGGGACGCAACGGGGGGCGCTCGACGGGCGGGGCGCCCCCGGCAGGACGCTGCGCTCTTGTGCCTGCTGCACCGCGGGGGAGCGCGCGGTGCCGGATCCGACGATGACCCCGAGGAAGCCGTCGACGCCGAGGCTGATCCCCTGGCCCGGCTGCCGCCCGGCGATCTGCCGCTCGGCGGCCATCGCGGCGTCGATGGGGATGGCGTAGCCGGTCTCCGCGCCGCCCGTGCCGGCGGCCGTGTCCACGCCGATGACGGTGCCCGCCGAGTCGGCGAGCGGGCCGCCCGAGTCGCCGGGCTCTATCTGTGCGGTCGTGGCCAGCATGCCGTGCAGCGTCTCGCTGAACCCCGCCGCGCCGTCGTCGGCCTGGATCGTCCGGTCGGTGCCGGTGATGACACCTGGCGCGACCGCGGGCGAGCCGCCCGCGCCGGCCTGGTTGCCGAAGGACATGACCTTCGCGCCCGCGGTGACCGTGGCCGAGTCGCCGAGCGGAGCGGCGGGCAGCCCGGCCACCGGCCTGATCTGGAGGACCGCGACATCGGCGGCCACGTCCACGCCGACGATGCCGGCCTGGTAGGTCTGGCCGGTCGCCGGGACCGTGACGGACACAAAGGTCGCGTCCCTGATCACGTGATTGTTGGTGAGGATGAGCCCGGTACGGGCATCGATCACGAAGCCCGTCCCCGAGGCGGTCTCGTTGTCATAGGTCAGCGTTGCCGTCACGTCGACGACGCTCGGCTCGATCCGGGCGCGGATGACCGCGTCCGACAGCGGTCGAGGGGTAGACTGCGCGTCGCGGCTGGCGGCCGTGGCGGCCGTGGCGGCCCTGGCGGCCAGCCGCGGCGGGGAACCCGGGGAGAACGGGCGGAGCAGCGCGATGCCGCCCACGCCGAGCGCGACACCGAGCACGGCCACCAGCAGCGGGATCAGCGTCCGGCTGTGCGGCCTAGGCTCAAGCGGCGTCACGCTACGGATTTTTCCCGCGCGGTCACCCGCTCATACCTGCCGTGACCAGGTAAGATCCCCAGAGGTGACTTCTCGCGGCGGTTTGTGAACTGCTAGCGACCTCGTTGCCGGTTCACGAGGATGGCGGTTCCCAGGTCGGCAGGCTGGGGATCGGGGCGGTCGCGCCCGTGGCATTCTTGGCCGAGGTCCAGATCGCGTTCATGGCGGCTCGTTGCTTGTCGAGCGTCACCAGGTCGGCCTTCAGCTGGACCTGCGCGCTCGTCCTAGCCGCCGGGTTCGGGGCCTTGAGCACGGCGAGCATGTCCGTCTGCACGGCGGTGGAGTCGAACGACCAGCTGATGACGTCGTTGTCGGCGGTGTCGAGGTTGAACGAGGCGAGTGACTCGGTCACCTGGTAGTTGCCGAAGTCGGTGAGTGGCTGATTGCCCGTCACGGTGCAGTTGGACCCGCCGTAGGTGAAGATGGACTCGGCGACCTTGGTCTGCGCCGTGTCGCCGCCGAGCACCTGCCCGTAGGCGTTCTCCGAGTCGTGCAGCCCGGCCGCGCAGGACCCGATGCCGCCTTTCACGTCACCGAAATAGCCGGCCAGGTCGCTGGCCCGCTGCGACTGGGAAGGCTTGTGCGACAGCGAGACGAGGACTACGCCGATGGCCGCGACGGCGAGGACGGCGAAGACCCACAGCGGGGTGCGCCTCGTGGCCCAGCCGCCGTGCCGCAACGGCACGAACGGCGGCTCC
This sequence comes from Trebonia sp., assembly GCA_033854775.1. Lineage (GTDB taxonomy): Bacteria > Actinomycetota > Actinomycetes > Streptosporangiales > Streptosporangiaceae > Trebonia. Next base: position 6,488 of record JAWWPV010000733.1, on the reverse strand, counting down.
GTCTGTGTGGGAGAGGTCATGCCGTGGTCACCCTTTCACCGGGACTGTGCTTACCGGACTGGCTCATGAGGCCGAGTTCATCAGGCTGAGGCCCTTGGCGAGCTCGGTCCTGGTCACCGCGCCGAGCACGTGGTCGACGATGCGGTGCTGCGCGTTGAGGAAAAACGTCTGCGGAAGGCCGTCGACGTTGTAGGCAAGTGCCACTTTCACCTGCGGGTCAAACCCGATCGGGTAGCTGACCCCCTTGGCCTGCGCGAACTTGAACGCGTTCGCCGTGGTGTCGTTCTCGTCGAGTCCGAGCAGGACAACGTGCCCGTGCTGCTGCTTGTACCAGCTGGCGAGCAGCGGGGTCTCCTGCTGGCAGGGCCCGCACCAGGAGGCCCAGAAGTTGACGATGACCGGCTTGCCCGCGTACTGGCTGAGCGAGACCTGCTGGCCCGTCTGGCCGAGGGCTGGCAGCGTGAACCCGGCGGCGGCGGGATAGCTCGGCGGAGCGGGTGTCCCGCTTGTCGCCAGGCTGACCGCGATCACGGCCGCGATGAACAGCGCGACAATGCCGGTGATCACCTTGTGCCGCCCGGCTAGCCCGGCGGTCCGTCGTGCCGCGCCCGGCAGGCTCATCGTGCTCATCGCCTGGCACTCCCTTGGTCTTCCGCTACGTGGGCGGCCGTCTGGTTGGCCGCTGCCTGGTCAGTGGGCGTCCGGGCGGCCGGTGCCCGGCTGGCTGGCGGGGCGGCCAGGGCCGGCCGGCCGGGCACGGGCAGCGTGAGTTCGAACTCGCTGCCCCGTCCGCACGCGCTGCGGACGGTTACGTCGCCGCCGTGGGCGCGGGCCACCGTGCGCACCAAAGGGAGCCCCAGGCCGGTGCCCCGTGACTGCCCGTCGTCGCCGGTGCGGAACCGGTCGAAGATGAACGGCAGCTGGTCCGCGGGGATGCCGGTGCCGGCGTCCGCGACGACGATCCGCGCGGGCATCCCCGGGTAGTCCCGGATGACTGACAACTGTATGGCATCGCCGTCGTCGGTATGCCTGACGGCGTTCTCGAGCAGCGCGTCGAGCGCCAGGCCGAGCCGCTCCCTGTCCGCCTGCACGGTCACCCGGTCGAGCTGCCCGATCCGCCAGCTCCGCTCGGCCGTTGGCCGCCAGCGCCGGATGAGCTCGGCGATCAGCTGGTCGAGCGCGACGGGCTCCCGGTGCAGGAACGCCGGGTCGCCGGCGGCGGCGATGACAAGCAGCCGTTCCGAGATGTACCGCAGCCTGTTCAGCTCGCCGATGACGACCTCGATGTCGTCGCTCTCCTGCTGGCCGCCGACGGCGCTCGCGAGCAGCTCGGCGTGCCCGAGCGCGATCGTGATCGGGGTCCGCAGCTGGTGCGCGGCGTCCTGGAGAAAGCGCCGCTGGTCGGCGAGTAGCCGCGCGTTTTGCTCGCTGACCAGGCGGTGCGAGTGCTCCACCGACAGCTTGCGGCGGGCGTGCCACGCCATCGCGAGGAACATCAAGGCGAGCAGCGGGTCCTCGGTGAGCTCGGCGACCGGCTCCTGGCCGACCCAGACGTCGACGGCGATCCCGGCCGCGGTCAGCACCATGACCGCGGCGAGCACCCACAGCGTGGGCCCGAGCCGCCAGGTGCGGAACCCGTAGACGAGCGTGAGGCTGGCCCAGATCGCGTGGAACGGGATGGTCTCCCAGCCGGGGAACATGAAGATGAAGCCGAGGTTGACGAGCGCGAAGATCGTCCACACCGTGTCGATCACGCCGGGCGGCCAGGGCCAGCCGAGCCTGGGCAGCCAGCGCGGCAGCCGCGGCACGGTCATCGCGTGCGGCACGGTGTCGGCCAGCGTGCCAGGCTCACCGGGCGACGAGCTGATAGCCCTCACCCCGCACGGTCTTGATGAGCTCGAAGCCAAGCTTGGAGCGTATCCGCCGCACGCACACGTCCACCACGTTGGAGCCGGGATCGAAGTCGTAGCCCCAGACGGAGGCGAGCAGGCTGCCCTTGGACACCGACTGCCCGGTGTGCTCGGCGAGCTCGCGCAGCAGCAGGAACTCCAGCCGGGTCAGCGGCACCGGCCCCTGCCCGATGTCCGCGACGAGCTTTCCGACGTCAAGGGTGACACGGCCGGCCCTGATGACCTCGCCGGGCGCGTAACCGGCGGACCGCGGCGCGGTCAGCGGTGGCATGAGCGGGCGGAGATCGGCGTGCCGCGCCCCGCCCTCGTCGTCGTGCGCCTCGGCGTGGTGGGGCTCGCCGCGCAGCCGGACGCGGACCCGGGCGAGCAGCTCGGCGAGTGAGAATGGCTTGGTCAGGTAGTCCTGTGCCCCGCGCTCGAGCAGGTCGACCTTGGCGGCGACGTCGGCGACGCAGGAGAGCACGATCACGGCCTGGTCCGGGCGGGCGGACATTAGCTCGCCGAGTACGTGCCGGCCGTCCATGTCGCCGATCACCAGGTCCAGGATGACGAGGTCGTACCGCGCGGCCGCGCAGCTGCCCAGTGCTTCGGCGCCGCTTGACGCGAAATCGGCCGCATAGCCGGCGGCGGTGAGCGCACGGCCGATGAACGAGCGGATCTTGGGCTCGTCATCAATGATGAGGATTCGCCCCAGATGTGTCATGCATGTTCACCTACCTGCCCGATCAGTTCCGCCTCGATGGTGTCTGCGGCTTTTCCTATGGTCAACCGGTCGTTGGCGTCGTGTCGGAGATGTTACGCGAACGTGGCGCAAACGATTGTAAGTCTGCCTGGCGGATCGGAGAAGTGTGCCCGGCGGAGCCGCGTCGATAACGGCCTGCGGCCAGAGATGCTCGCATGACAATTTTGTCATCCAGGGGTCCGGGTGTTGCGTATGCGCCATGACGGACGTCACGATCAGGGCGTAAGTGGGCAACCCGCCCGCGTGGCCGGCCATCGGTGACGAAATGGTGACAAAAGCGGTAACACGTGACGCTTAAATCACTAGACGTTGCGACCGCCTCGATCGCGGGAATGCCATGAGCTTGGCACAGCTGGGCGCAGCCGCTTGGCGTTGCGCAGGAACGAGGTGGATCCGGTGTCCCTACCGGCTCGGGTGGCGACCCTGGTGGTGGCCTTCCTAGCGGTTGTCGCAGGCGTGCTATGGGTCGTGTTCGACATCATTGGCGCGCAGCCGGCGACCGAGAACTACACGGCCTACGCGAAGGGCGGTCAGGTGAACGTCACCATGATGACCACCGCGCAGACGACCGTCACCAATAAGCCTGACTGGGTTACTTATTTCATTCAGAACCCGTCAACTAAGCAGTTTGAACACACGACCTACTTCGCGGTGCCCGCGAACACTACGGTGAATGTGACAATTCTGGGTTACGACGGCTGCACCCCGCTACGCAACCCGCTGTGGGGCAAGGTCGCGGGGACGGCCGGCGACGTCGAGAGCGTGCAGTTCTACAACGGCAAGACGCTGTCCGCGTCACAGCCGATGTCGACCTTCGACTCATGGGCGAACTGCTCGGTGCAGCACACGTTCGCGATCCCCGGCCTGGGGCTGAACGTGCCGATCGCGTCGCCGACGACGCTGAGCGAGAACAGCAACCTGTGCGGCACCTCGCCGTGCACGGCCGACAACCAGGACCAGAACTCACCGCACACCGTCGTCAAGTTCACCTTCAAGACGCCGAGCACCGGGGGCACCTACCGCTGGCAGTGCTTCGTGCCGTGCGGCCTTGGCTACGTGGACGGCAACGGCGGCCCGATGGGCACGCCGGGTTACATGATGGGCCAGATGGAGGTGCAGGCCTGATGGCCGCACAAGCTTCGGGCCTGCCAATCTGGCAGGGCGACCGTCGTGACAAGCTGGTGCTGCCCATCGTGTGGGTGCTCCTCAGCATTGCCGGATGTCTCCTCGTCGCAATGGTCCTGGGACCGCACCTGCCCCCGGGGCGTGCGTCGAACACCGCGGCGAGCCAGCAGACCGACTTCACCGTTCTCGGCACGATCGCCACGCCGGTCGTGATCGGCGTGCTGTTGTACTTCGGCTGGGCGCTCACCTTCTGGCGGCAGAAGCGGGGAGACGAGACCGATGCCGCGCCGCTGCACGGCAACGTCAAGATTCAGGCGACCTGGATCGTCGCCACCTCCGCGATTGTGCTCGGTCTCGCGGTCTACGGGACGATCGAGCTGATCAGCCCCTACGGCGCCGGCGCCGGCCAGGGCCCGCAGCCGATCTTCAGGAACGGCCTGCCCCCGGCGGCGTCTACCACCTCGTGGTCGCCGAACACGAACAACCTGCTTCAGGTTCAGGTGATCGGCCAGCAGTGGGCGTGGACCTACCGCTACCCGCAGTTCGGCGGCTTCGAGACGACGCAGCTCGTGCTGCCGGTCAACCAGCCGGTGCAGTTCAACGTCACCTCGCTCGACGTCATCCACTCCTTCTGGGCGTACACACTCGGGGTGAAGGCTGACGCCAACCCGGGTGTGAACAACGTGGCGTACACGACGCCGAACACGACGGGCGACTTCCAGGTCCGCTGCACGGAGCTGTGCGGCATCTGGCACGGCTCGATGTATGACACCGGCGTGGTCATGACCGACTCGAACTTCATGGCGTGGACGCAGACGGAGGGCGCGAAGCTCGCGAGCGTCACCAAGCTGCTGCCGCCGTACGCGCTCACCTACGACCCGACCGTGGTCAACAGCATGGGCAAGGTCAATGCGGCCCTCGGGCTCACCGGCGCGGGCGGCGGTTACTACAACCCGGCGGACCCCGAACAGCCGTAGGCAGAGGAGCGAGGAAACCCATATGGCTATCGAAACCCAGCCGGAAAGCGCGCACGCGCCCGGCGGCGGTGACCCGGGTGCCACCCCGAGAGAGCGCTCCTGGTGGCGGCGCCCGAACGTCCTCACCGCCCTCGCCGGCGCGGTCGCCGGCTACTACCTCGGCCACTGGCTCGGCAACTTTATCGGCAGCCAGTACCAGCAGGTGGGCACGTCCGATGACCTCGACATCGCGATCGTCATCGGCTACGCCTTCCTGATCGTCGGCTGGCTGATCGGGCTCGGCGTCTTCAACGACCTGGTCCGCCAGATGCTCGGCAAGCCGCTGAACAGGAATGTCGCCCTCTACGAGGGTTACGAGACCGGCAAGGGCCTCTCGAAGTACTTCATGTTCACGCTCGACCACAAGGTCGTCGGCCTGCAGTACCTGATCGGCATGCTGATCTACTTCTTCACCGGCGGCCTGCTGGCGATGGCGATCAGGACCGAGCTGCTGTCGCCGAGCTACCACATCATGTCGCCGACGATGTACCTCCAGGTAGTCGGCGAGCACGGCACCATGATGATGATGATGATGACCTCGGTCGTCCTCGGCCCGTTCGGCAACTACCTGGTGCCGATCATGATCGGGTCCAAGCGGGTCGCGTTCCCGCGCATCGAGGCGCTGAGTTTCTGGCTCACGCCCTGCGCTTACGTGATCCTGCTGTCGAGCTTCCTCGACGGCGGGTTCCCGACCGGCTGGACCGGCTACGCGCCGCTGTCCGTCCAGGCCGGCGAGGGCATGGACGGGTACGCGGTCGCGTTCGGCCTGATGGGCATCTCGATCATCCTGGCCGGATTCAACATCGTCGTCACGATCATCTGCTACCGCGCGCCGGGCATGCGCTGGTCGCGGCTGCCGATGTTCGTGTGGGCGATGCTCACCACGGGCTTCCTGCTCGTCCTGGCCGCCCCGGTCCTGGTCGGCGGCATGTACATGATCCTCACCGACCGGACGGCGCAGACCGCGTTCTTCGTCAACCAGCTCGGCGGGTCGAGTTACCTGTACGAGGACCTGTTCTGGTTCTTCGGCCATCCCGAGGTCTACATCCTGGCCCTGCCGGGGTTCGGCATCGTGTCCGAGATCATCCCGGTCTTCACCAGGAAGCCGCTATTCGGCTACAAGGTCGGCGCGGCGGGCATGTTCGGCGTCGCGATCCTGTCGTTCTTCGTCTGGCAGCACCACCTGTTCGACTCGGGCTTGGACCCGGACATGCGGCCGCTGTTCATGCTGACGACCGAACTGATCTCGATCCCGACGGGCTTCATCTACCTGGTGGCGCTGGGGACCTTCTGGAAGGCGAAGATCCGGCTCACGGTCCCGATGCTGTTCGCGATCGCGCTGTTCGTCAACTTCCTGTTCGGCGGCATCTCCGGCGTGTTCCTGAGCGATGTGCCCGTGGACACCACCGCCCACGGCAGCTTCTTCGTCCTGGCGCACTTCCATTACACGATCATGGGCGGCCTGATCTTCGCGTTCTTCGGCGGCATCTACTACTGGCTGCCGAAGGTCATGGGCATCACCATGAACGAGAGGCTCGGCAAGATCCACTTCTGGACGATGTTCGTGTTCTTCAACTCCACGTTCATGCCGCTGTTCGCGGTCGGCTTGCTCGGGCAGCCGCGCCGGGTCTGGGAGTACGCGGCCAACCTGCAGACGCTGAACGACTGGGTGTCGATCTCCGCGTTCTGCCTGGG
>JAWWPV010000732.1:0-3479 GCA_033854775.1 Trebonia sp. | reverse complement strand
TCCGGCTTCGGGCAGACCGGGCCGTACCGGAAGCTGCCCGGCTTCGGTACCGTCGCCGAGACGTCCAGCGGCTACGCGTTCATCAACGGCTGGCCGGATACGCCCCCGACCTCGCCGCCGTTCGGCTTCGCGGACTCGATCGCGGGTATCTCGGCGGCCATGGGCACGGCCATGGCGTTGTACCGGCGCGAGCGCGCCGGCGTCGGCGACGTCGTCGACGTGGCGCTGTACGAGCCGCTGATGTTCATCATGGGCGACGTGATCTTGAAGTACGCCACGCTCGGCGAGATCCAGCAGCGGGAGGGGAACGGCACCGGGTCGGCCTCGCCGCGCGGCATCTACCAGGCGGCGGACGGCGGCTGGCTCTCGATCGCGGCGTCGAACGAGGTTATCGCCCGGCGGCTGTTCCGCGCGATGGGCCGGCCGGAACTCAGCGACGACCCCCGGTTCGCCACCAACCAGGCGCGCATGGCGAACAACGAAGCGATCCAGCACGAGGTCAGTACCTGGGTCGCGGAGCGGCCCCGGGCCGAGGTGCTGAAGATCCTGGACGAGTTCGAAGTGGTATCCGCGCCGGTCAACGACGCCCGCGACATCACCCGCGACCCGCACTTCCTGGAGCGCACGCTGGTCAGCCTGACCGGCAGCCAGGCACTGGGATCCGCGGTCATGCCCGGGCCGGTGCTGCACATGGCTTCCGCCGACACCCCGGTCTACGACGGCGTTCCGGCGATCGGCGAGCACACCGCCGCAGTGCTGACCGACGTACTGAAACTACCTGCGGCCGAACTGGCGGACCTGGCCGGGCAGGGCATCATCGGACCGGTGTGAGAGCTAGAAGGTTGTGTCTGCCGGTCAGGGCGAACCACCCTGGCGGCGGTTAGCGCCCCCAGAGCGCCTTGTACTGCGCCTCGTAGTCGGCCACAAGCGGGAAAGCCTGGGTGGATGTCGGCGCGTTGCTCGGCGTCAGAATCCACTCGGGCGCCGGCACCGACGGCACGACGGGCACTCCGGCCTCGTGCTGCGCGACGGCCGTGACCATCGAATACAGCTCCTCGTAGTATGGGAATGCCACATCGGCGGCCTGTTCGCCTGAGTGCATGTACACCAGGTTGGTCGGTGTCGCCCCCTGGCCGACGATCTTGATACCGGTCAGGCCGGCCGCCTTGATGGCGGCGGGCAGGCCGATGGTGATCGCGTCGGTGGACGCCACCACGTATTTAACGGAAGGGTGCGACCGGAGGTACGACACGACGGTGGCCGGCGCATTCCCGACATTCGCCAGGGCGATATTCAGCGAGGTGACCTGACAGGTCGGGCAGTACCCGGCCATCGCGTCCTTGTAGTACTTGAGCTGGACGTTGAGGATCTCCAGGTCGGGGATGTTGACGAACAGCGACGATGCGGTGTCCTTGGAATCGGCCGCGACGAAGGCCGCCTGTCCCCCGGCGACCGGCCCCACCTGGGAGGCAAGGCCGACGCCATAGCCGATCCCGGTCGTTGAGTTCACCGCGTCGGTAATGCAGCACGCCGCGATGAAGGTCCCGTTGGCCCGCAGTGCGGGGAGATCTGAGGCAAAGGTCGAGGCCGGGATCGCCGAGTACAGAACCGCGGCGGCTTTGCTCCGCACAACCTGGTTGAAAGCCGCCTTCTGGCTTTCGGCTGTGCCTTCGTTGTTGAGCACGACGGTCTTCCAGCCGAGCACGGTGTCCGCCTGCGTGACAATCTGGCCTTCCTGCGTGCACTCGGGCGTGGCTCCACAGGTGATGAAGTCCACCGTCAGGCCCTTAGGAATCGGCTTGGTGATCTTCCCTGTGCTGGTGATCTGCGTTGGCTGGAGCCCGTACTTGGCCAGGACCGCCTCCGCCTTGGCCAGCCCGGCCGTGTCGGCGGCACTGAGCTTGCTCCCACCGCCTGACCCTGTTGTCCCGCTGGCCGATCCGCCGCTACTGCTGCATGCGGCAATGAGCAGCACGGCCAACGCTACGGCCAGCGACGCGATGATTCGTCTGACGGGACGACGCGATCTGTTCGCGTCGTGCATGGCAGGCATCCGCATTGATCCTCCACTGAAAAGACAGAAGCAACACCTGAAAGACAGAAGCAACACCTTGAGTTCAGTAGAGGCATATCATAATCATCATTAGCACAGAGCAGTCAAGGGTCGGCGTCCGGAGTCATCAGCGGAACCACCCTCCAGCCGAGCACCTCCGCCCATCACCAGACGGTCCATCCGGACCCTGGTGCCCGGGTTACCTGTCTCAGGCGACGTCAACCTCGGCGACCTGGCCGTCCGACACCACGATCCTGCGCGTGACAGACACCGACTCCAGCATCCGGCGGTCGTGCGTCACCAGAAGGAACGTCCCGGGGTACCCGTCCAGCGCCGACTCCAGTTGCTCGATGGCGGGCAGGTCGAGGTGGTTGGTCGGCTCGTCGAGCACGAGCAGGTTAACCCCGCGCGCCTGCAGCAGCGCAAGCGCGGCCCGGGTCCGCTCCCCTGGTGACAGCGACGAGGCTGAACGGAGCACATGGTCCCCTTTCAGGCCGAACTTGGCCAGCAGCGTCCGGGTCTCCTCTGGGGCATGGCCGGGTACCCGCGCGGCGAACGCCTCAAGCAGCGGCGCGGGACCGTCGAAGAGCGACCGTGCCTGGTCCACCTCGCCCACCGAGACCCCGGACCCGAGTGACGCGGAACCGGACGAGAGCGGCACCCGCCCGAGCAGCGCGCCGATCAGCGTCGACTTGCCCGCTCCGTTCGGCCCGGTGATGGCGACCCGGTCCGCCCAGTTCACCTGCAGGTTCACCGGTCCGAGGGTGAAGCCGTCGAACGACACGACCGCGTCACGCAACGCTGCGGCGACGGTTCCCGAGCGCGGCGCCGCCGCGATCGTCATCTGCAGTTCCCACTCCTTGCGCGGCTCGTCCACGGCCTCGAGCCGGTCCAGCATCCGCTCGGTGATCTTGATCTTGCTTGCCAGCTTCTCCGTCCGGTTGACCTGTGCAGAAAGCCGGTGCTTGTCCTTGTCCGGTGCCTTGGCGCGTGCCTGCCGCACGCCCTTGTCTGCCCAGCCGCTCTGCATCCGCATCCGGTCGCCCAGGGCCGCCTTCTGGTCGGCGTACTTCTCGTAGGCGTCCCGCGCGTGCTGCCGGGCGATCGCCCGCTCTTCCAGGTACGCGAGGTAGCCGCCGCTGTACAGGCGCACCGACTGCTGCGCCAGGTCGAGTTCGAGCACCTGGTCCACCGTCCGTTCCAGGAAGGCCCGGTCGTGGCTGACGAGCACCGTCCCGGCTCGCAGCTTCACGACGAAGTCTTCCAGGACGGCGAGCCCCTCGATGTCCAGGTCGTTGGTCGGCTCGTCGAGCAGGAAGATGTCGTACCGCGACAACAGCAGCGACGCGAGGTTCGCCCGCGCGGCCTGCCCGCCGGACAGCGAGGTCATCGGCGCCTCCAGCCGCCCCCGCCTTCCCAAGAGCCC
>JAWWPV010000731.1:0-6758 GCA_033854775.1 Trebonia sp. | reverse complement strand
CGTCAACGTCCCGCTCCTGCGCGAAGATACGCAGGGTCGCCATCGTGTTAGCGGGGGCCGGCGGGTGCTGCGGGTCGCCGATGCGGATCTCCTTGATCCGCTCCGCGAACTTAGGGATGGGCGTCTGCCTGTCGAGTACCTGGCTGCCATTGGGCCGCTGCTCCCGCTCCTGCCTGGCGCGGGCGAACTTCAACTGGATCCGCTCGATGGCCGCAGCCATGTACCTGACGCGGGTCAGGTAGACGTCGAGGTACCGGTGGTCCAGCGATACAGCCTGCAGGTCTGCGAGGTCGCGGAGCGCCTCCGGCAACTCCTCCGCCTGCGGCATCGGTACCTCTTGGACCAACACCGGGATCACCCAGACCCCCAGGCGGAGCGCTAGCGCGATCTCCCACACCAGCACGTCGTCGGGATCGGACAGACGGCGACGCCCCGCGGCGTCGGTGGCCGTCAGCCAGTTAGGCCCGATCAACGCGAGCAGGACCGCCGAGGACTTGATCGCTTCTTCGATCCTCGTCCTGAAGTTGACGCCCGGCTCGATCGACTCCGCGTCCCTGAAGACCTGGGCACCGGGAAGGGACTGCTCAAGGCACATTCGCAAAAGCGACGCGGACACCCCGGCGTCATCACGCCGATAACTGAGGAAAATGCCCTGCGACCCGTTAGGCATCCCCCGATCGTAAGGTCCGGTGCCGGCTTCTCCCGCCTATTCGGATCTTAGGGAACGGTGAGCAGCGATGACCCGGCCCAGGGTCGCCTTCGTGGCGTTAGTTGCCGATGGTTACTGTTCCTGTGTTGGAGACGACTCCGTCCGGGCTGGTGACGGTGACGGTGGCGGTGCTGCCGGGTACGACGTGCCAGGTGTCGTTCGTCCCGGAGGGCTCGGGCACCGTGAAGGTGATTTGGTTGTTGCTCCAGCTGCCGAGGGTGAAGGTGGCCGTGTCGGGCGGGGCGCCCCAGTTGGTGCCGTCGTCGCTGAACGTGAGGTAGGCGCCGTCCTGGTTCGCCCCGAAGTTCGTGCCGGTGACGGTGACCGTCTGGCCTGCGGAAGCGGTGCTGGGTGTGATCGAGGTGATTGCCGGGGTCGGTACCTGCTGCGCGGTATCCGTCTCCGTCTGCCCGGAGACAGCGTCGGTGTACGTCGTGGAAGCCGAGAGCGTTGCTTGCTGTTGCTGCCCAGAGGATGCGGTCGGCGCGGTGACTGTCCAGCTCGCGGTCAACGTGCCGCCCGCGGACAGGCTGCTTGCGGTGGTGGGTGTGGTCGGCGTGGCCTGCCAGCCGGCCGGCACGTTCAGTTTGAGCGAGACGCCGTCGACCGCGCCCGGGCCGTTGTCGGTGAACGTGGAGCTGACGGTCGTCGTCGAGCCTGGCGCGACGTTGAGGCTGTCGGCCGGGTTGATCGTCAGTTGCGTTGCCGCGGGTTCACTGAGCCGGATGGCCGAGCCGCCGATCTGGGTGATCGTCTCGGTGCGGTTGGTCGGCACGGAACCGACCGCGACAGTCAGGGTGTGCGCGGCCGCGTCGTAGCCCCAGTCCGTGGACGGCAGGGGCCTGCCGTTCACGAGCACCGTGTGGGGTGCGGAGATGTCGACGAGGTCGATGGTGTACGACCGGCTGTTCGGTGCGCCCGGGTAGGAGCCGTGTGCCGCGCCGATCTTGACGGTGGTGGTCTGCGGGCCGTTCACCGTGGAGGTGATCGCGGTCTGCGTGGACTGGCCGTGCTGGTAGCCGAGGCCGGTTCCCGCGTCGTCGTACATCGAGTAAGAGCCGTCGCCGCCGTCGAAGACGCGCAGGGTGAGCGGTGCTGTCCCGGCGTTCTCGGCGTGGCTGGTGGCCGGTTGCAGCGGGACGATCCCGCCTGCCTTGACGAACACCGGCATCCGACTGTCCGGGACCTCGAGGGTCTGGGTCGAGGGGCCCTGGATCGTGGCGCCGGTGAACCAGTCGGTCCACTGGCCCGGCGGGAACCAGACGGTCGTCTTGGCCACCTGCCCGGGTGAGGTCACCGGTGCGACGAGCATGTCGGGTCCGAGCATGTACTCGGTCGGGTTGTCGTACGCGGCGGACTGGTCCGGGTAGTCGAGGTAGAGCGCCTGTGTCATCGGCAGGCCGGTGCTCGAGGCCTGTTGCGCGAGTGTGTAGAGGTAGGGCACGAGCTCCTCGCGCAGCTGCAGGAACTGGTCGCCGGCCGCCTGGGTGGCGCTGTCGTACTCCCAGGGCAGGCGTGCGTTCTGGCCTTCGGTGGAGTGCTCGCGCATGATCGGCTGGAACGTGCCGAGTTGCAGCCAGCGCAGGTACAGGTCGTCCGGGAGGTTCGGTCCGCCGTTCGGGGCGCCGAGGAATCCGCCGATGTCGTCGCTGACGTAGGGTTGGCCGATCGCGCCCTCGTCCTGGGCGAGCTGCGCCTCCATGGCCAGGGTGTTCCACGTGCTCCAGGTGTCGCCGGTGAACGCCACCGCCGAGCGGTGGTCCGCCCACGCGCCGGTCGAGTACGCCCCGGCCTTCGAGTTCTGCAAGGACGCGCCGACCCGGGAGAGCACGAAGCCGCGCTGTCCGGTGTCGACCATCTGCTGCGCGTAGAGGTGGTTGATCCAGCTGTCCGGCGTCACCCCGGGCAGCGACACTTCGCTGCCGTCGCAGCACCAGTCGAGCCAGGTGAATGCGACGCCGTCGTTGTAAAGGGGCTGCTGGAGGACGAAGTTCGACTCGGCCTGGGCCACGTCGCTCCAATCGAACACGTCGCAGCCCGTAGGGGCGCCGCAGAAGCCGGGTTGGAGCGTGCCGCCCGCGACCGCTTGTGCCTCGGCTAGCTCGGGGTCGTTCGTGGCGATGCTGGAGTGGATGTTGAGGGTTACGTGGATGGCCTCTGATGCCGCCCACGACAAGAACGCCTGCGGATCGGGGAACAGCGCCGGGTTCCATTCCCAGCCGGACCACTGGTTCGGGCTCTTCCAGTCGGTGTCGGCCGAGAGCGTGTCCAACGCTACCCCGTTGGCCTGGTACTCCGGCAGGACTGGTCCTCGTAATCGGCGGTCGTGTACGGGTAGTACCGGGAGAGCCAGTTGCCGAACAGATACTCGGGCAGCAGCGGAGCCGGCCCGGTGAGCTTGGCGAGGTCCTCGAGCGCCGAAGTGTAGTTCTGGCCGTAGCCGAACAGGTATCCGTCCTCGACGTCTCCCGCCGGACGCGGCGCGATCCAGCCGTCCGAGGTCCACACGTCCGACTGCGTGTCGTCGAGCAGGTACCAGCCGGACTTGTCGAGCAGGCCCGGTGCCATCGACGGGATGCTCGCGGTGCACGTGTCTCCGGACTGCCCGGTGGCGCAGGCCGGAGAGGCGCTGTAGCTGCCGTTCGTCGAATCGAACGAGCGCATGTAGCCGCCGAGCGGACCGGCGGGCCCGAGGGGGAGGGGCGCGCTCGCGCCAGGGGCGGTGACAGCGATGTCATCGACGTTCACGTTGCAGTCGTCGCCCGCCCCGCACGCCACGTTGACAACGTTGTCGCCGGCTTCCAGGGTGACGGGGACTTGCACCGTGGACCAGTCGTCCCAGCTGGACGTGGCCGGAAGGGTGACCTGGGTGGCAGAGCCGTTGACCACCAGGCTCATGGTGCGCGGAGCCGGACCGCCGATGGCGCTGATGTAGTTCGAGTAACGGATCGTCACGTCGGCGGATCCGGCCGGCGAGCCGAGCACCTGCCAGGACGCCGAGGACCCGGTGTTCTGGAGCCCGGCGATGAAGCCGGCGGTGCTCTGGTTCCCGCTGTGGTCAGTGGCGATCTCCGCGCCGCCGCTGAGCGTGGCGGCGGTTGACTGGCAGGCCTGCCCGTAGGTGCACTCGCCCGGCCAGGTGGGCGTGACCGTGGACGGGAACCCGGGCAGCGGGTGGAGCAGTTGCAGTGTGGTGTCTTGCGGGGTGAACGCCCCGGAGCCGAGCCGGTAGCGCAGTACCTCGTCGCTGGTGCGCAGCTGCAGCCAGCCGCCGCTCTCGGTCTCGGTGTAGGCGGGCACCGGCAGGTTGCGGTCGAGAATGTTGAACGTGGGTTGATTCAGGAAGCTGCCGTCCGGTGAGTATTCGAGCCGAATCACCTCCGGGGTCAGCACCTCGAACCTTGCGTCGCCGGCCACGACGGTGGCGCCCTGCCGGGCCACACCGTCGGCCATGTTGATCTTCGTGGACAGATTCACCGGGGAGGTGTCCGAGGTGGCCGCCGCCGTGGGCTTCGCGCCGGCGGCCTGGGCGGGGCCGGTCAGCGAAAGCGGCACCAGCAACGCGCCCGCCGCGACGCCGATCGCGACGGCTCGCCGTCGGCGCCGCGTGGTGCGGAGCGCTGGTGGTGATGTGGGGGAGTTCGCGCGCACGTTCCGCCTTTGCGTTGATAAGTCACTCATGCGACAGATTCCTTCCAACGGAGACGGATGTCAACAACCATCGTCTTCATTGGCTTGCCGCTCTCAGGCGCCCAAGCGCCCGCGAGCCAGGGAACTCGCCGGAGCGGATTTGCATCCGAGCAGATCGGTTTAGTCGGGAATAGGGCGGCTTGCCCGGATGCTTGCGCCAGTATGAGCGTTCTGGACTTCCAGGCAAGCAAGGACTTCACCGCCGACTGGGATGCGTGGCACGAGAAGCACGAGGGCCGGCTCGCCGCGCCGGACGGCTTCCGCCTCCCGGTGGCCGTTGAGGCCGGCGAGCAGATCCCCTACGAGGCGAAGGCCAAGGAGGCGTAGCGTCATGCCCGTCGAGTTCCTGGGGATCGCCGCCACCAACGACGGCTCCGAGATCAACGCGCGCTCCGGACCTATCTTCGACAAGGAGTACACGCTGCGACTGGCGCGGGCGCACGAGGAGAACGGCTGGGACCGGGTCCTGTTCGCCTACGGCTCCAACGCCCCCGACCCGAACATCGGGGCCGCCTACATCGCGAGCAAGACCGAGGCCCTGCAACTGCTGCTCGCCCACCGGCCGAACGTCTCCTACCCGACCTTCGCGGCCAAGACGTTCGCCACGGTCGACCAAGTCAGCAACGGCCGGATGACTGTCCACTTCATCACCGGCGGCACCGACCACGAGCAGCAGCGCGAGGGCGACTACCTGACCAAGGACGAGCGGTACGAGCGGACCCGCGAGTGCATGCAGATCGTGAAGAAGGCATGGACCTCGCGGGCGCCGTTCGACTATCAGGGCAAGCACTACAAGTTCGCGGACTTCGTCAGCGACGTGTTCCCGGTGCAGCAGCCGCGCCCGAGGCTGTCGTTCGGTGGATCTTCACCCGCCGCCTACCAGGCGGGCGGTGCCGAGGCCGACATCTACTGCCTGTGGGGCGAGCCGCTGGCGCGGACGGCTGAGCAGATCGAGTCGGTGCGGCGGGTGGCGAAGGAGGCAGGCCGCGCGGACACACCCAAGATTCAGGTGGCGTTCCGTCCGGTCATCGCGCCGACGGAGGCGCAGGCCTGGGAGAAGGCGCACGACATCGTCGCGCGCATCGAGGCCAGGGTGCAGGCGAGCGGCGGGGCACTGACCCGGCGCCGCCCCATCGAGAACCCGGAGAACACCGGGTCACAGCGGCTCATCGCGATCGCCGAGGAGGGCGAGCGGTTCGACCGGGCGCTGTGGACCAGGACCGCCGCCGTGACGGGCGGCGCGGGCAACTCCAACGCGCTGGTCGGGACGCCCGAGACCGTCGCGCAGGCGATTCTCGACTACATCGACCTCGGCGTCGACATCATCTCGATGCGCGGCTACGACCTGCTCCAGGACGCGGTCGACGTGGGCCAGCAGGTCATCCCCATCGTCCGCGAGGAGGTCGCGAAGCGGGACGCGGCTCTACCGCACTGAGCAACTCACCAGCCGCGGTGGGCTTCGGCGTCGGAGGCGCGGGCGATCGTGGCGCGGGCACGACGGACCGAGATCCGGCCGGTCGCAGGGAGCACGTCGTAGATGAAGCCGTACGTGGCGGCCATCTCGGCGGCATGGGCGGAGCCGTCACCGGCCTTCGCCTGGGTGCGGGCGAGCCAGTCGATGATGTCACCCCAGCCCGGCGCGGCGAGGGAGCCGCCAACGTACTGGACCGACAGCGCCGCGCACAGGTTGGCGAACGCGAGCCGCTGACGCAGCGGCCAGCCGCGCAGCGTGCCAAGCACGAAGCCGGCGCCGAACACGTCCCCGGCCCCGGTCGGGTCGTGCGCGTTGACTGGCAGCGACGGCACCCACTCCTGTTCCCCGGTGGTGGAGTCGATGGCGAGGGCGCCCTGTCCGCCGCAGGTGACCACGGCGACGGGGACGCGGTCGGCGAGGGCATGGACGGCGTCGTTGGGGTCGTCGGTGCGGGTGTAGGCCATTGCCTCGTCGCTGTTCGGCAGGAAGCAGTAGAAGTCCTTCAGCTGCTCAAGCAGGCTCGGCGACCACTTCTCCTCCTGGTCCCAGCCGGTGTCGCCGAACAGCAGCATCCCGGCGTCGTTCGCCCTGGCGTACCACTCCTGCGGCTCCGCGTCGAGGTGCGCGAACCCGATCGCCGCGTCGGGCACGGCGGCGGGCAACTCGCTGACAGGCACGGGCGCGGGGTGCATGTGGGTCAGCATCGCCCGGTCTCGCTCGACCACCATGGAGACCGCTCGCCCTCGGCGACGACCTCGGATCCGTCTGGGACGCGCCCACCACGACCGACAAGGACCGCAAGCAGCTGCTCCGCACCCTGATCGACGAGGCCGGCATCACGCTGCACCGCGACGACCCCGGCCCGCACGCTGCCCTGATCCTGCG
>JAWWPV010000730.1:0-4131 GCA_033854775.1 Trebonia sp. | reverse complement strand
CCCCGGCCCTCACAGTCACCACGCGCCACTAAGTAAACGCGGCCAGGATCGGAGTGCGAGGCCGGAGTCAGCCGCAGTCGTTCGGGATGACCTGAACTTTGCCGTAAGTCCTTGATCTCGCAGATGGCCGCGCCGCTGGCGACGGCGGCGCCGGCCTGCGCGGTCAGGCCGGTGATCGTGCCGGACTTGTGCGCGTTCACCGGCTGCTCCATCTTCATCGCCTCGAGGACGAGGACCAGGTCGCCGGCGGCGACCTGCTGGCCCTCGGAGACGGCGACCTTGATGACGGTTCCCTGCATCGGGGCGGCGAGCACGTTGCCGGTGGCCGCCGTGCCCGGCTGCCCTGGCGCGCGCTGACGGCGGGACTGGCCGCTGTTGGCCGGGAGGCCACTGTGCGCCGGGGGAGTGGCGGCACCGGGGGCCAGGTTGGCGGGCAGCGTGACCTCGAGGCGCTTGCCGTCGACCTCGACGATGACGGTCTGCCTGTCCGCCGGGCCGTCCGGCGCGTCCGTTCCCGCGCCGCCGGCGTTCCAGGGCGGAAGGTCATTGCGGAACTCGGTCTCGATCCACCGGGTGTGCACGGTGAACGGTCCAGGGTTCCCGTGGAGTTCGGGGGCGAAGGCGGGATCGGTGACGACGGCCCGGTGGAACGGCAGGGCGGTGGCCAGCCCGCTGACCTCGAACTCGGCCAGGGCCCTCGCGGCGCGCTGTAGCGCCTGCTCGCGGGTCGCGCCGGTGACGATGAGCTTGCCGAGCAGCGAGTCCCAGGCGGGGCCGATCACCGAGCCTGCCTCGACGCCAGCATCAAGGCGGACGCCCGGGCCGGTAGGCGGCCGCCAGGTGGTGACGGTGCCAGGACCGGGCAGGAAGCCGCGGCCGGGGTCCTCGGCGTTGATGCGGAACTCGATCGAGTGGCCGCGCGCTGCCGCGTCGCCCGTGCTGCCGTCCGGCCACGGGCCGAGCGGCTCGCCGTCGGCGATGCGGAACATCTCGCGCACCAGGTCGATGCCGGTGACCTCCTCGGTGACCGGGTGCTCGACCTGAAGGCGCGTGTTGACTTCGAGGAAGGAGATGGTGCCGTCCCGGCCGACGAGGAACTCGCACGTTCCGGCGCCGACGTAGCCGGCCTCAAGGAGGATCGCCCTGGACGCCGCGCGGAGCACCGCCTCCTGGTGCTCGGTCAGGTAGGGCGCGGGTGCCTCCTCGACCAGCTTCTGGTGACGGCGTTGCAGCGAGCAGTCCCTGGTGGAGACCACCACCACGGTGCCGTGCGTGTCGGCGAGGCACTGGGTTTCCACGTGCCTTGGCCGGTCCAGGTAACGCTCGACGAAGCACTCGCCCCGGCCGAACGCGCCGACGGCCTCCCGGACGGCGGACTCGTACAGTTCGGGGATCTCATCGAGCGTGCGGGCGACCTTGAGGCCGCGGCCGCCGCCGCCGAAGGCCGCCTTGATCGCGACGGGGAGGCCCTGCGCCTCGGCGAACGCCACCACTTCTGCCGCGCCGGAGACCGGGCCGGGGGTGCCTGCCACCAGCGGCGCGCCGGCCCGCTGGGCGATCTTCCTGGCGGCGACCTTGTCGCCCAGGTCGCGGATCGCCTGCGGAGGCGGGCCGATCCAGGTCAGCCCCGCGTCGAGCACCGCCTGCGCGAAGTCGGCGTTCTCCGAGAGGAACCCGTAGCCGGGGTGGACGGCATCGGCGCCCGACTTCGCGGCGGCCGCGAGGATCTTGCCGGCGTCCAGGTAACTGGCGGCGGGGGTGTCGCCGCCGAGCGCGAACGCCTCATCGGCGGCGCGGACGTGCGGCGCGTCCCTGTCCGGGTCGGCGTAGACCGCGACACTGGCCAGGCCGGCGTCCCGGCAGGCCCGGGCGACGCGGACCGCGATCTCGCCCCGGTTGGCGATGAGGACCTTCGCGATGCTCATTGTGGGATGTTGCCGTGTTTTTTGGGTGGGAGGGTTTCGCGTTTGGTGCGTAGTAATACACCACCTATGAAACTTGATCTCGGCAGAACGATACTTAGTATCGCAATGGCTCGCAAGAGCTGGCGACGGAGTCCGCAAGTGGCGGCGACGGTACAGACCGGGGAGGATGAACGGTCATGGACAAGCTAACGGCGCGTGACCGGCTCGCGCAGGCCGCGTTCGACCTGTTCAACGAGCGCGGCTACGAGCAGACGACCATCGACGACATCGCCGAGCGGGCGGGCCTCGGGCGCGCTACTTTCTTCCGGCACTACCGGTCCAAGGAAGACGTCATCTTCCCCGACCACGACCGGCTCCTGGACCGGGTCCGCGACCGGCTGCGTTCCACCGGCCACGGCACCGCCCTGGCGGCGGCCTGCGACGCGGTCCGCCTCGTGCTGCTGCACTACCTCGACGAGGGGGACCTGGCCAGGCGGCGGTACGCGCTCACCAGCACGGTGCCCGCCCTCCGCGACCGCGAGATCGTCAGCGTGGCCCGCTACCAGCGGCTGTTCCGCGAGTACATCGCCGAGCGGATGGCCGACGGCGAGCCCGCCGTCAGCGGTGAGCCCGCAGAAAGCAGCGAGTCCGCCGCGCTTCAGGCCGAGCTCATGGCCGCGGCCGTCGCCTCGGCCCACAACCACGTCCTGCGCCGCTGGCTGCGCGGCGACAGCGCCGACCCGGTCAGGGAACTGGACGCGGCCATGCGCCAGGTCATCGCCCTGTTCACGCCCCGGGCGGCCGGCCTGGACAGCGACGGCACCACCGTCCTCGCCTTCCGCACCGGCCAGCCACTGGAGGCCCTGCTCCCCGCCATCCAGCAGCTGCTCGAGGCCTAAGCGGGGCCACCCCGTTACCCGTCGCCGTCCCAGGTCCAGATCGGGACTTCCCGCAGGGGGTGCAGCTCGTCCTCGGTGCTAGCGTTCGAGTTCTGCATCGCGACCCGGGAGCCGAACTCCACGTGAGCGCGTACGGCGTCGCGGAACGGCTTGTCGTCGGGCATGGCGACGGCGTCCAGCGCCGCCAGGTAAAGCTCGACGAACCGCTGGCGCTGCTCCTCGGTGATCTCCAAGTGGCGGTGGACGTCCATCAGGTGCCTGAAGCCAAGCTCCTGGCTGAAGCGGTCGGGGCCGCCGAAGGACTCCGCGGTGAACCACGTCAGGTGGTCCACGTGAGTCGGCTTGCCTGCGCCGAACAGCGGCTGAAGCAGCGGGTCGGCGAGCACGCTTGAGTAGAAGTGATCCTCGAGCCGGTGCAGGCCGTCTGCGCCGCCGGCGTGCTCGAACAGCGTCTCCTCTGGCATGTATGACAGTCTAGGAAGACGATTTCTCCCCTGGCCAACAGGACCTAACGATGGATCCACAGGCGCAGCCGGTGCCGCCGGCATCCGCACTGCCCGCATCCTCCTTCGAGCTGCGGCACCTGCGCTACTTCCTTGCCGTCACGGAGGAACTTAACTTCACCCGGGCCGCCCGCAAGCTCAACGTGGTCCAGCAGACCCTCAGCGAGGGGATCGCGCAGCTGGAGAGCATGCTCGGGCTGCGCCTGTTCGAGCGCGCCACCCGTCCCGTGGCCCTGACAGACGCCGGCGTCCAGTGGCTGCCGTGCGCACGGGAGGCATTCGAGGCCGCGGTCCGCGCCCAGGACGCCGCGCGGCAGCTGCACGCCGGGCACGCGGCCAGGCTGCGGGTCGGCCTCGCCGCCACCGCCGCGTTCCCGCTCACCCCCGCTCTGCTTGAGGCGTTCAGGGAACGTCACCCTCAGGTTGCGCTCAGCACCAGGCACTTCGGCTTCGGTGACCCCACCGGCGGCCTGCTCAGCGGCCAGGCCGACGTCGCGATCGTGCGCCCGCCCTTCGCCGCGGACGGCCTGGAGCTGCTCGTGATCGCCAGCGAACCGCGTTACGTCGCGCTCTCGGATCAGCACCCGCTCGCCAGCCGGGCGAACGTCAGCTTCACGGAGATCGCGGACGAGCCGTGGATCGAGGTCAGCGAGTCAGACCCCGTGTGGTGCGACTTCTGGCGGCTGACCGCGCTCCGCGACGAGCCTGCGCGCGTGGGAGCCAGCGGGCAGTCCCTTGAAGACCTGCTTGAGGCCGCCCGCACCCGGCAGGCGATAGGCGTCGTGCCCGAGTGCGTGGCACGCGCCCAGCCGTGGCCGCAGCTCA
>JAWWPV010000729.1:0-4508 GCA_033854775.1 Trebonia sp. | reverse complement strand
AGGAACCCGTAGCCGAAAACCTGCTGGGCTTCCTGTGCGAGCACCGTCGGGTAGCCGACGATGCGTGGCGTGGCGTGCGTGGCGTGCGCGAGCCAGGAGATGCCCGCCACCAGGATGCCGAGGATGAGGCCCTCGGTGATAAGCACCTGGCGGGCGTTGCGTCCCTCCGGCGGGTTGAACGCGCCGACCGCGTCGCTGACCGCCTCGATGCCGGTCAGCGACGCGCCGCCGTTGGCGAACGCGCGCAGCAGCGTGAAGATCATGGCCACGCTGACGATCCCGGCGGTGCCGGCGCCGATCGTGTAGGTTCCGTGCAGTGTGTGCGGGTCGACGGGCTGGAGGTTGCCGATGGCCTCGCGGATCAGGCCGACCACGATCATCAGGATGACCGAGCCGGCGAACAGGTAGGTGGGCACAGCGAACGCCCGGCCCGCCTCCTTGAGGCCGCGCATGTTGCCGTAGCACATCAGCAGCACGACGCCGATACAGATCTCGAGCTTGTACGGGCCGATCGCCGGTATCGCCGACGCCACCGCTGCGGTACCGGCCGCTACCTGGACCGCGACCGTGACCACGTAGTCGATCAGCAGCGCCACCGCGCAGATCTGCGCTATTCGCGGCCCGAAGTTCTCCCGCGCCACGACGTAGGAGCCGCCTGGCCTGATGTAGACCATGACGATCTCACGGTAGGAGAGCACCACGAGGATCATCACAAGCAGGATGACCAGCGTCATCGGGAGGATCAGCGTGAACGCCGCCAGGCCGGCTATCGGCAGCAGCGCGATGAGGATTTCCTCGGTGCCGTAGGCCGATGAGGAGATGCCGTCTGGCGACAGGACGCCGAGCGCTAGCGGCTTAGAAAGCCGCTGCTCGCCGAGCTGCTCGTTGACGAGCGGCGGCCCGAGAAGCTTCGTCTTGGCCGTGTACCAGAACGGGTCCGGCTGACCCGCGCGCCGACCTGGCGGCTGGCGGCTATCCCGGCCACCGCCACCGTCGAGCGTTCCCGCAGGCTTGGGCATGGCCACCATCCGCGCCTTTCGTCGTAAAACGTGCCGATGACTTCTTACCATGCTCATCTATGTAAGAAAGACGACCCGGGAGTGGATACCCCGTCCGTCACACGTTCACCCGTGGATGACAACGGTGGCCAGCAGCCATGGCAGGAGGCTAAAAACCCACGGGAGAGGCTGTCAGAGCGGCAGGCGGGTGATGCTGCCGGCGCCATCGGGCCCGGGCAGCGCGTCGGGCGTGTCGTCGGGGCGGGAGCGCACGGCGTCAGGGGCCGCGTTATCCACGTTGCCGAAGAGGCCGCCCAGGCCCTCAAGCGCCTTGCCAAGCTCGCTCGGCACGATCCACAGCTTGTTCGCGCTGCCCTGGGCGATCTCCGGCAGCATCTCCAGGTACTTGTAGGCGAGCAGCCGCTGATCGGGCTTGCCCTCGTGGATCGCCTGGAACACCGTCGCTATCGCCTGCGCCTGGCCCTTGGCCCTGGTGGCCTGCGCGGTGGCATCCGCGTCCGCGCGCACGACCGTGGCCTCGGCCTCGCCGCGCGCCCGGAGGACCGCCGCCTGCTTCGCCCCTTCCGCGGTCAGGATCGCCGACTGCTTGGCGCCCTCGGCGGACAGGATCGCGGCGCGCTTGTCCCGGTCGGCGCGCATCTGCTTCTCCATCGAGTCCTGGATCGACAAGGGCGGCTCGATCGCCTTGAGCTCCACCCGGCTCACCCGCAGCCCCCACCGGCCGGTCGCCTCGTCAAGCTCCTGGCGGAGCACTCCGTTGATGTTGTCCCGCGAGGTCAGCGTCGTCTCCAGGTCCATGCCGCCGACCACGTTGCGCAGCGTCGTGACGGTGAGCTGCTCGACCGCGGCCACGTAGTTGACGATCTCGTACGTCGCCGACTTCGGGTCGGTCACCTGGAAGTAGATGACCGTGTCGATGTGGACCACCAGGTTGTCCTTGGTGATGACGGGCTGCGGCGGGAAGCTCACCACCTGCTCGCGCAGGTCAATGAGCGGGCGCAGCCGGTCAATGAACGGCGTCATCAGGTTGAGCCCCGCGTGCAGCGTCCGGTGGTACCGGCCGAATCGTTCGACGATCCCCGCCCGCGCCTGCGGCACGATCCGGACCGACCGGACCACGGCGAACATGGCTAGCCCGATAACAAGGACGAGTAGGACTATCGCGATTATGGCGCCCATCACCATCATCTCCGCCCAAAGGAGCCGATAACCCCAAGGTAACCCCACCCTGCGTCAAGTACAAAAGGCGCTGGGTGACGGGGGCGGTTCTAGCGGGCCCAGGCCCGCCAGCGGTTTTCATGACGCTCGATCTGAAGCGGAACGCCGAAGCACCGGGACAGGTTCCTCGCGGTGAAGACCTCCTCGATCGGGCCGGCGGTGAGGACGGCGCCCCGGCGGAGCAGCATCGCGTGGGTGAAGCCGTCTGGCACCTCTTCGACATGGTGCGTCACCAGCACCATCATCGGCGCCTTGGGATTGTTGGCCAGCGCAGAAAGGCGGCGCAGCAGGTCCTCGCGGCCACCGAGGTCAAGGCCCGCGGCGGGCTCGTCCAGCAGGAGGATCTCCGGATCGGGCATCATCGCCCGGGCGATCTGCACCCGCTTACGCTCCCCCTCGGACAGGGTGGAAAACCGGCGCCTGATCAGGTGCGCGCAGCCGAGCGCGTCGAGCAGTTCCACCGCCCTGGTCACGTCGGAGGACTCGTACTCCTCCTTCCACCGGCCGAGGATCGCGTACGAGGCCGTGAGCACGAGGTCGATGACCTTCTCGCCGGCGGGGACCCGCTCGGCGAGCGAGGCGCTCGTCAGGCCGATCCTTGGCCGCAGCTCGAACACGTCGACGTCACCGAGCCGTTCGCCGAGTACCTCGACGGTGCCCTCGGTCGGGTAGAGGATCGTCGCGGCCACCTGGAGCAGGGTGGTCTTGCCTGCCCCGTTGGGGCCGATCACGATCCAGCGCTCGTCCTCGTGCGCGGTCCAGTCAACGTTCCGCACCAACAGCGACGTCTCGCGTCGTACCGACACGCCGCGCAGCTTGAGCACCTCGTCTGACACTGCCCCTCCTCACGCCGGCCCGGCTTGAGCCGGGCCGAACGGCCGCCGCGACCGAACCTATGCCAGCGCGAGCCGGATCCCTAACCAAGGTACCCAGAAGAGCCGCTGGGAGTCGGTCACACTGGCGTCCAGGCGCGCGGTACCGTGATGACGAGATGAACCAACCAACGCTCCTGATCACGCTGACCGGCCGGGACCGGCCCGGCGTCACCTCGCGGTTGTTCGGCGCCCTCGCGCGCTTCCCGCTGAGCGTAACGGACATTGAGCAGGTGACGATCAGGGGCAGGCTCGTGCTTGGCGTCCTGGTCGGCTGCGCGGGCGAAGCCGCGCTCCCAGACCTGACCGCGATCTACCGCGCCGTGACCGAGCTGGCCGCCGACCTCGGACTCGAGGCGGAGATCACCACCGGGTCGGCGGAACAGCGGCCACGCGCGCGCCCGAGCCGGACCAGCGGCAGGCTGCACGTCACGCTGCTTGGCAGCCCGCTGCTGCCGGACGCGGTCGCCGCCGTCGCGGGCCGGATCGCGGCAAGCGGGGCCAACATCGACCGGATCACCCGGCTGGCCAGCGATCCCGTGACCTGCGTCGAGCTGGATGTCTCCGGAGCGGAGCCGGGCGCCCTGCGGAATTCCCTGGCCAAGGTCGCGGCGGAAAGCGGCGTGGACGTGGCGGTGCAGCCGGCCGGCCTTTACCGGCGGGCGATGCGGCTGATCGTGATGGACGTTGACTCCACGCTCATCCAGGACGAGGTCATCGACCTGCTCGCGGAGCGCGCCGGCTGCGCCGCCGAGGTGGCCAAGGTGACAGAGTCGGCCATGCGCGGCGAGCTTGACTTCGCGGCCTCGCTGCGGGAGCGTGCCGCGCTGCTCGCCGGCCTCGACGCCAAGGTCCTTGACGAGGTCCGTGCCAGCCTGCGGCTCACCCCTGGAGCGCGGACGCTGGTGCGGACGCTGAAGCGCCTCGGCTACAAGTGCGGGGTCGTCAGCGGCGGCTTCACCGCGGTGATCCAGCCGCTGGCCGACGAGCTAGGCATCGATTACGTGGCCGCCAACGCACTTGAGGTGGCCGACGGCAGGCTGACCGGCCGGGTCGCGGAGCCGATCATGGACAGGGACGGCAAGACCGCGGCACTGCGCAGGTTCGCGCAGGCGGTTGGCGTGCCCCTGTCGCAGACCGTCGCCGTCGGCGACGGGGCCAACGACCTCGGCATGATCGGCGCGGCCGGCCTTGGCGTCGCCTTCAACGCCAAGCCGGTCGTCCGTGACGCGGCCGACACCGCGGTCAACGTCCCGTACCTGGACACGATCCTCTACCTGCTCGGCATCCCGCGCGACGCCGTAGACGCCGCCGACCTAGCCGAAGAATAAAGTCAAGATCATCATCCAGAACGGGTTCGTGCTTCGCCTTCCCCGCTCATTGGCTCTTAGGCGCCGCG
>JAWWPV010000728.1:0-5735 GCA_033854775.1 Trebonia sp. | reverse complement strand
CCAGCGCGGTAAGCCTGCGCGTGGCCCTGACCACGGTCTCGCTGCTCGCGATCGTCGGGGTCGCCCTCGCCCGCGCCGCCTCCCCGGCCCGGCAGCCGCCGGACAGGGGCTGAATGCCGTGGCGCTCCGCGCTTGCGGTGGATTCCCGTCAGGGGAGCATGTCGGCCGTGAGGCACGCCTCCGTTGACGGCATGCCCAGGTCGGCGGCGCGGCGGTCGGCCATGGCCAGGAGGCGGCGGATGCGGCCCGCGATCGCGTCCTTGGTCAGCGGCGGGTCGGCGAGCTGGCCGAGTTCCTCCAGGGACGACTGCCGGTTGGCGACGCGCAGCCGCCCGGCCATGACCAGGTGATCGGGGGCGTCGGAGCCGAGGATCTCAAGCGCGCGCTCCACCCGGGCGCCGGCCGCGACGGCGGCGCGCGCCGACCGGCGCAGGTTGGCGTCGTCGAAGTTCGCGAGCCGGTTGGCGGTCGCCCGCACCTCGCGGCGCATCCGGCGCTCCTCCCACGCCAGCACGCTGTCATGCGCACCGAGCCTGGTCAGCATCGCCGCGATCGCCTCGCCATCGCGGATCACCACCCGGTCCACGCCGCGGACCTCGCGCGCCTTCGCGGAAATCTTCAGCCGCCGCGCCGCCCCGACCAGGGCCAGGGCCGCCTCCGAGCCAGGGCAGGTGACCTCGAGGGCCATCGACCGGCCAGGCTCGGTCAGCGACCCGTGCACGAGGAACGCGCCGCGCCAGGCCGCCTCGCAGTCGCAGATGCCGCCGGAGACGACCTGCCTCGGCAGCCCGCGCACCGGCCGGCCGAAGCTGTCGATCAGGCCCGTCTGCCTGGCGAGGCTGTCGCCGCCCTTCGCCACCCGGACCACGTACCGGTTGCCCTTGCGCAGCCCGCCAGGCGCCAGGACAAGCAGCTCCGACGACTGGCCGAACACCTCGGAGATCGACGCGCGCAGCCGCCGGGCCACCGCCGCGGTGTCAAGCTCGGCCTCGATCACGATGTGCCCGGCGGTCAGCGTCAGCCCGCCCGCGAACCGCAGCAGCGTGGACACCTCCGTCTTCCGGCAGCACGGCTTGACCGCCGGCACCCGGCTGAGCTCGTCCTTCACGACGCCCGTCATCGCCATCGCGACAGCACCCCCATAACTCTGTTGTCTTCCGGGGGAGCGACCCCCCGTACCCCCCGATGTCCGCGCGGGACGGGCCTGATCGCGAAAACCGCGATCTTATCAGGCCCGCCCCGCGCGGACGAAAGCTGCGGGGTGACTCTTGTCTTCTGGACTGTTTCCTTGCGAGGGACGCCCCCGTCCCCAGACCGCTTTCTCCTCGGAGGCGTCTTTCGACGCCCCGGGGCTTTGTCCTCCGGCTGTCGCAAGCAACTACTCCGTAAGGATTCCGCACGGAAAACCTGGCGGAAGGCCGCGGCCAGCCGTACCGGGTCATGCCGCGTCCCGTCCGGCGCCGCCACGTCGGCGAGCGTCAGGGAAGCGCGAAGCAGTGCCGCCGCCTTCCTGAGCTCCTCCTCCGCGCCGGCCACCGCCCCGGCGTCGGCGAGCACGACATCAAAAGACAATGATGGCGCGTGATCGGCGAGAACTTCCAGGTGCCGGTGCGGCGAAAATCCCTCGGTCTCCCCCGGCTGCGCCATCAGGTTCAGCGCCACGAGCTTACGCGCCGAGGTGGCCGTCAGCGCGGACCGAAGCGACGGCACGAGCAGGTGCGGCAGCACGGAGGTGAACCACGACCCGGGCCCGAACACCACCCAGTCCGCCTCGAGGACCGCCGTCACCGCCTCGGGCACGGCGGGAGGGTCGGCGGGCAGCAGCGAGATCGACCTCACCCGGCCCGGCGTGACCGCCACCGCCGCCTGCCCGCGCACGGTCGTCACCGCGGCAGGCAGCGCCGGGTCGAGCCCTTCCACGCAGGCGACGATGTCCATCGGCACCGCCGCCATCGGCAGCACCCGCCCGGTCACCCGCAGCAGCCGGCCAACCCAGTCCAGGCCGGCGACGGGGTCGCCGAGCAGGTCCCACAGCCCGGCGATGAGCAGGTTGCCGAGGGAGTGCCCGGCCAGGTCGCCGTCACCGCCGAACCGGTGCTGTACCACGCCGGCCCACGTCGTGCCCCACTCGTCATCACCGCACAGCGCCGCCAGGGCCATCCGCAGGTCGCCAGGCGGCAGGGCGCCGAGCTCCTCGCGCAGGCGGCCGGATGACCCGCCGTTGTCGGCCACGGTGACGATCGCCGTCACGTCGTCCGTCACCCGGCGCAGTGCGGAAAGCGACGCGGCAAGCCCGTGCCCGCCGCCGAACGCGACAACCCGGGGAGGAAGAGCCATCGGGGTCTCGGATGTCCCCAAGCGATTCACTCCCGCCCGAGGTCGCGGTGCGACACGGTGACGTCACGGCCGGGCAGCCGGGCCGCGAGCTGCTCGGCCATCGCCACCGACCGGTGCTTCCCGCCGGTGCAGCCGATCGCGAGCGTCACGTACCGCTTGCCCTCCCGCTCGAACCCGGACAGTGACACCTCAAGCACGGCCAGGTACGCGGCGAGGAACGCGGCGGCACCCTGCTGGTCAAGCACGAAGTCCCGCACGGGCGCGTCGAGGCCGCTCAGCGCGCGCAGCTCGGGCACCCAGTGCGGGTTGGGCAGGAAACGGCAGTCGGCGACCAGGTCCGCGTCCACGGGCAGCCCGTACTTGTAGCCGAACGAGACGATGTTCAGCCGCAGCCCGGTCACCGAGGCGCCGGCGAAGTAGCCGTGCATCCGGGAGCGCAGCTCGTGCACGTTCAGCGCGGACGTGTCGAGCACGATGTCGGAGTCGCCGCGGACCGCGCGCAGCAGCTCGCGCTCGGCGCTGATGCCGTCGAGGATCGTGCCTGCCCCCTGCATCGGGTGCGGCCTGCGCACGTTCTCGAAGCGCTGCACGAGGACCGCGTCTGACGCCTCGAGGAACAGCACGTGCGGTGCCACGCCGCGCGCGCCGAGTGAGGAGATCGCGGTCTTCAGGTCGGTGGAGAACGCCCGCGACCGCACGTCGACGATGGCCGCGACGCCCGCGAGGGACGCGCGGTCGGCCAGGTCGAGCATCGTGGGCAGCAGCGCAGGCGGCAGGTTGTCCACGACGAACCAGCCGAGGTCCTCAAGCGACTTAGCCGCGGTGGACCGCCCGGCACCCGACATGCCCGTGATGATGACGATGTCAGGTATGCCAGGCGTCACGCGCTCACCAGCGTTCTCAGTCATTGATCCGACCCCCCGTAACCTGTCCCTTGCCACCGGATGTCCCGTGCTTGTCAGAAACCCCGTGCTTGTCAGAAACCCCGTGCAGCGCGACCACGACCGTCTCGGCCAGCTTCGGCCCGATTCCCGGCACGGCCGCCGCGATCTCGTCTGGTGTCGCCGCCGACACGGCCTTCACCGACCCGAACGCCTTGAGCAGCGCGCCGCGCCGGGCCGGGCCGAGGCCGGGAACGGAGTCGAGCACCGAGGTGGTCGCGGCCTTCCCCCGCTTGGCGCGGTGGTAGGTGATCGCGAACCGGTGCGCCTCGTCCCGCACCCGCTGCAGCAGGTAAAGGCCCTCAGACGAGCGGGACATGATCACCGGGTAGTCCTGGCCGGGCAGCCAGACCTCTTCAAGTCGCTTGGCGAGACCGCAGACGGCCACGTCGTCGATGCCGAGGCCGGCGAGCGCGGCGGCAGCCGCCGCGACCTGGCCCGCGCCACCGTCGACGACCACCAGGTTCGGCGGGTAAGCGAACTTCTTTTGCGGTGAAACAACCAGCCGTTCTGACTGATCCTGACCTTGGTCTGGATCCTGGTCTTCGCGCGCCTCGGGATCGCCGAGCGTGTCAAGCTCGCCGGACTCCTCCCGCTCCTCCAGGTAGCGGCGGAAGCGGCGGGTAATCACCTCGCGGATCGCCGAGATGTCGTCGGTGCCGTCGTCGCCCTTGACCGAGAAGCGGCGGTACTCGCTCTTGCGGGCCAGGCCGTCCTCGAAGACGACCATGGACGCGACGACGTGCGTGCCCTGGAGGTTGGAGACGTCGTAGCACTCAATGCGCAGCGGCGCGTCATCGAGGCCCAGGGCGTCCTGGATCTCCTGCAGCGCCTTGGACCGCGTGGTGAGGTCGCTCGCGCGGCGGAGCTTGTGCAGCGCGAGGCCCTGGCTGGCGTTGCGGGCGACGGTCTCGGCCAGGGTCTTCTTGTCGCCGCGCCGCGGAACGCGCAGGTCCACCGGGCCGCCGCGGCGCTCGCTGAGCCACTGGGTCATCGCCTCGGCGTCCGGCGGCAGCTCGGGGACGAGGACCTCGCGGGGGATGCCGTTCGAGTCCGGCGACGTTCCCTCGCCGTAGAACTGGCCGAGGAAAGCCTCGACGAGCGTCGCCGTCGTGGTCTCCTCGACCTTCTCGACGACCCAGCCGCGCTGGCCCCTGATCCGGCCGCCGCGGACGTAGAAGATCTGCACGGCGGCCTCGAGCGGGTCTTCCGCCAGGGCGATCACGTCGCAGTCGGTGCCGTCGCCGAGGACCACCGCCTGCTTCTCCAGGGCGCGCTCCAG
Organism: Trebonia sp.; assembly: GCA_033854775.1. Taxonomy (GTDB): domain Bacteria; phylum Actinomycetota; class Actinomycetes; order Streptosporangiales; family Streptosporangiaceae; genus Trebonia. The sequence goes on along the minus strand of JAWWPV010000728.1, from coordinate 1,175 downwards.
GGCCTTGATGTCGTCCCGCAGGCGGGCGGCGCGCTCGTATTCCTCCTCGGCGGAGGCCTGCTTCATGTCGGCGTTGAGCTTCCTGAGGAACCGGCTTGTCTGGCCGGACATGAAGTCGCAGAAATCCTCGGCGAGCTCCCGGTGCTCCTCGCGCGTGATCTTCTTGACGCAGGGCGCGGAGCACTTCCCGATGTAGCCGAGGAGGCACGGGCGGCCGATCTGCCCGGCGCGCTTGAACACGCCGGTCGAGCAGGTGCGGACGGGGAAGACGCGCAGCAGCGTGTCGACCGTCTCCCTGATCGCCCACGCGTGCGAGTACGGCCCGAAGTACCGCGTGCCTTTCCGCTTGGCGCCGCGCATGACCATGACCCGGGGGAAGTCCTCACCCATCGTCACCGCGAGGTAGGGGTAGGACTTGTCGTCGCGGTACTTTACGTTGAACCGGGGGTCGAACTCCTTGATCCAGGAGTACTCGAGCTGGAGCGCCTCGACCTCGGTGTTCACGACCGTCCACTCGACGCTCGCGGCCGTGGTGACCATCAGCTGGGTGCGCGGGTGGAGCGCGGTGTAGTCCGCGAAGTACTGGTTGAGCCGCTGCCGCAGCGACTTGGCCTTCCCCACGTAGACGACCCGGCCGCGCTCGTCGCGGAACCGGTACACGCCGGGCTCCTCGGGGATCTCCCCGGGCTTGGGACGGTAACGATTCGGGTCGGCCACGACTCTAAGACTAGTCGCCAGCGCACGCCCACATGGACTTTCCCGCTCGCCTTCGCCCTGGTCGCGTTACGTCTCATAGGCTGGCAAGCGTGACGGAATCCGCGGCTCCCTCGCCAGTGCAGGCCGATACAGTGCAGCTCGGTGCCGACTACTTCCAGAACCCGCTCGCCTACTTCGGCCGGATGCGCGAGGAGGGCCCGGTCAGGCGGGTCGTGCTGCCGCACGGCGACCGTGTCTGGCTGGTTACCAGGTACGCCGAGGTGCGGGCCGCGCTCGCCGACCCCCGGCTGCACAAGGACTGGGCGGGCAACCTGACGCCTCCCGACTGGGTGCCCGACGAGGTGACCGGGTACCTGTCGGTGCACATGCTCAACACCGACCCGCCGCAGCACACGCGGCTGCGCAAGCTGGTCACCAAGGCCTTCACCGCACGGCGGGTCGCCGGGCTCCGGCCGCGC
>JAWWPV010000727.1:0-4428 GCA_033854775.1 Trebonia sp. | reverse complement strand
TACGTGCTTTCCCACGGCGAGCTCTCCGCCAGCGGCACCGCCGAGGCGCTGAGCGGCGACAGCGCGCTGCTTGCCGCGAGCTACCTGGGCGGCGAGGCGTCGTAGCGAAGGGCGGCGTTCCTGCCCGACCGGGGCGGCAGCGCCGGGCGGGCCTTGCGCGGGCCGGTCCCCGGGTCGGGCGGGCTGGTCGCCGGCTGCTCGTCCAAGGCCTCGAGGGCGAGCCGGACCGCGGTTTCCAGCTGCGGATCGCGGCCCTGCGCCCAGTCGTCAGGCGTGATGTCCACCTCGACGTCCGGGTCGACGCCGTAGTTTTCCACGCCCCAGCCGAGCTGGTCGAAGGAGAACGCCAGCTGCGGGATGGTGATCTGGCTGCCGTCCACGAGCTCGCGCATCTCGTCGAAACCGATCACGCCGCCCCAGGTACGGGTCCCGACCACCGGCCCGAGACCGAGCAGGCGGATGGCCGCGGCGATGATGTCGCCGTCGGAGCCCGCGTTCTGGTTGGCCAGCGCCACCAGCGGGCCGCGCCGCGCATCCAGCGGGTAGGACTCGGCCTGGTGCCACCGGACCACATCCCAGCCGATCACCCGGAGCGCCAGCTTCTCCAGCACCAGCTGCGAGATGTGGCCGCCGCCGTTGGCGCGGACGTCGATGATCAGCCCCTCGCAGTGCATCTCGGTCCGCAGGTCCCGGCTGAAGTGCGCCCAGCCGGCCCCCATCATGTCCGGGCTGTGCAGGTAGCCGAGGCGGCCGTTGCTGAGCTCGCGAGCGTGCCGTCGCCGGCCGGATACCCAGTCTTGGTAGCGCAGCCGGCGTTCGCTGTGCAGCGGCACTACGGCGACGCGGCGGACCGCGGTTCCTGAGCGCACCGTCAGCTCGACCGGCTTCCCGGCCGCATCGGCCAGCAGCGGCGCGGGACCGTGCGCCGGGTCTACCGGCTGCCCGTCCACCGCCAGCAGCACGTCACCTGGCCGTACCCCGGCGCCGGGGGCCGCCACCGGTGAGCGGGCCAGCGGGTCCGACGATTCGCCGGGGAGCACCCGGTCCACCCGCCAGCTGCCGTCGGCGTCCCGGCTCACGTCGGCACCGAGTTTGCCCAGGTTCCTGCCGGGGTTCTGCCCGACGGATGTCCCCGGCGGGATCGCGTAGGCGTGCGAGGTGCCCAGCTCGCCCAGCACTTCCCACAGCAGGTCGGTGAACTCGCCGGCGGTGCGGATCCTGTCCAGCAGCGGCTGGTACTCGCGCAGCACGCCGTCCCAGTCCACCCCGGACATGTCCGGTACCCAGTAATCCCGGCGCATGATCCGGCCGGCCTCGTCGTAGGCGCACCGCCACAACTGCGCCGGGTCCTCGCGGAACCGGGCCCGGGTGAGGTCCACGCTGGTGCCTTCGCTGCTGTCGTCGTCGGCCTTGCGGTCGGCTGGGATCACCCGGACGTCACCATGGTCCGCGGCGACGGCCCACTTGCCGTCGCCGCTGACCGCGTAGCCGTCGAGCTCGGCGCGTAGCTCGGCGCACTCCCGCTTGGCGAGGTCGAACCGTTCCAGGGATGCCCGCCGCGCCGGTGCGTCCGGGCTGGCGCCGCTCTCCCCCAGCACGCCGCTGAGCGGTGCGTGCAGCCAGGCGAGGCCGCCGGCCACGGCCCGCAGCTCCGAGTAGCGGGCCTCGGGCACCGGCACAGGAACGATGCGCGCCGCGATGCCGTCCGGGTCCACGTTCACTGCGGGCGCGACGGCATCCTGCTGCTTGCCAGAGTCCGCCGGTCTGGCGGCGAACCGCTCACGCTCGTCCGGGGCGCCGTCCCCGCCGGGGCTGCCCTCCCCGCCGGAGGTGTCCGGCTCGCCGGAGCTGCTATGCCCGCCGCCGGAGCCGGGTTCCACCGGGCGGCCGTCCGGCAGCGGACCGAACGGCGACGGGGTGGCCGCCGCCAGCGGGACCAGGAACGGCCGCGTGCCGTACGGGAAAGACATGTCGAACGACTGCGTGTCATAGACCGGATCGAAACTGCGCTGGGACAGGAATGCCAGGTGCCGGCCGTCGAGCGTGAACACCGGGTCGGTGTCGGCGAACCGGCCGTCCGTGACGTCGATGATCCCGGCCGCAGCGGTGCCCGGCTCGCCGTCGGCGGGGTGCGGGAGGTGGGCCAGCCGGATCCGGCGCAAGGGCCGGGGGCCGGGCTGGGACCAGGCCAGCCAGGCCGAGTCCGGGGACCACGCGAGACCGTCGCACGGGCCGTCGGTGCCGGCCGCCACCTCGGTGACCGTGCCGGACGCCACGTCCACCATCCGGAGGTGCCCGTCGTGGGCGGCCACCGCGACCCGGGAGCCGTCCGGGGAGGCGGCGATTCCGGTGACGCCGCCGATCTGTCCCGCCGCGAGCGGGCGCGGGGAAGCTTCTTGGCGGCCGGCGATCCACAGCGTGTCGCCGGTGTCGTCACCGCTGGTGACATAGGCCACGCTGCCAGAGCGGCCGAGCACGCGCGGCAGGCGAGCTCGGGATGTCAGGTCAAAATGAATGGCGCGGGCCGGACCGTCCCTGTGCGTGAGCCAGTGAATGGTGCCGCGCACCTCGATCACGCTGGCCTGCCCCGTCCGGTCACAGTCGAACTCGCCCAGGTGGTCCGCTGCGGACATCACGCGCGGGGCGAGGCCCGGGGCGGGGGAGCCGAGCGACACCTCAAGCCGCCGCGGCGCGGGGGCGTCCAGGCTATCCAGCAGCCAGATGTCGCCGGCCGCGTGGTAGACGACGCGCTCGCCGTCGGTACTGGCGTTTCGCGCGTACGGGCCGTCGTGGTCGGTGTGACGGAGCAGGTCGGTGCCGTCCAGCGCGCAGGAATAGATGTTTCCGGTGCCTTCGTGGTCGCTGATGAACGCTAGCCGCTCACCGATCAGCATCGGGCTGGCGAATTGCCCGGGCAGATCCGCCAGGATGCGGGTAAACGGCTGGCCCTCGGCCGCGGCCACCCAGATCCGGCCCGCCGTGCCGCCCCGGTAGCGTTTCCACGCGGCGGGCTCGCGGTTCATCCGGCCGGTCACCAGTGCGGTGGCCGTCCCGCCCTGAGTCAGGTCCGTGACCGGGCCGAACGGCAGCCGCCGCGGCGCCTCGCCCGGGCGGATCGCATGCGCCCACGGGCTATAGGTCGGCAGGCCGGCGGCGCTCACCGCCAGCACCTCACCGGTCGGCGTCCAGCCGCTGACCGCGGCCTCGCTGTCGCCCCAGTAGGTGAGGCGGGCGGGATTGCTGCCGTCGGTACCGGCCAGGTAGACCTCCGGGCCGCCATCGCGGGAGCTGGTCCAGGCGATCTTCGCCCCGTCCGGGGAGAACCTCGGGTAGCTGACCGGGGCGGCGTCGGTGGTGAGGGGCCAGGCCCGGCCGCCGCTGGTCGGCGCGAGCCAGACATCGTCGCCGGCGACGAACGCGAGAAGGTCGCCGTGAATGTGCGGGTAGCGCAGGTAACCGGCAGACGTCATAGACGTCATCGTAGGCTCGCTGGTACACCCGCCCCACGAATCCGTGGGTATCCCGCGGGCTGTCCTTCGTGGTTATTCGCACCGGATTCCTGCTAATGGCTGAAGCCCCAGTTCAGCATGGCCGTCGCGTCGGAGGCCGCAGCGGCCAGGCCGGATGAGTTAACCGGAGATGAGTCGAGCACTACCCCGATCAGGGTCGTGCTCCCCCGCTTCGCCTCGAACAGCAGGCACTGCCCCGCCGCGCTCGTGTACCCGGTCTTGATGCCGCTCGCGCCGGGGACCTTCCCGAGCAGCGGGTCCAGGTTGTCCCAGGTATGCGCCCGGTGGGCGCTGCCGCCGGAGACCTTGTACTGGCGCGTCGCCACGATCGACGCGAACGTCTTGTTCCTCATCGCGGCCCGGCCCAGGGCGATGAGGTCGTGCGCCGTGGAGTAGGTGGTGTACTCACCCGGGGCGGGCAGCCCACTGAAGTCGCTGAAGTGCGTCTTCGTCAGCCCCAGCTTGCGTGTGGTTGTGTTCATCCGCGCGATGAACGCCGTGAGCCCAGGCCCGTAGGCGTCGGCGAGCGCGTAGGCGGCGTCGCAGCCCGACGGCAGCAGCATCGCGTACAGCAGCTGGAGCGTCGTGTACCTCTCCCCCGGCCGCAGGCCCGCGGTCGCCGCGTCGTACCGGTCGTCGTAGGCGACGATGCCGCTCGGCACGGTGATCACCCGGTTCAGGCTGAGCCCGGGCGTGGTGAGCACCACGTACGCGGTCATCACCTTGGTGACGGAGCCCATCGGCCGCTCGAGCACCGACGACCTGGACCAGAGGTCCGCGCCGGTCGCCGCGTTCGCCAGCTCCGCCAAGCGCGACCGCACGCCGGCGGGCGCGGCGGCGGCCCTCGTTTCCCCGGTGGCCGCCCTGGCGGCCGGGGCGCTCACGCCGCCCGCTACGATAAACCCTGCGACCACCGCAC
>JAWWPV010000726.1:0-3651 GCA_033854775.1 Trebonia sp. | reverse complement strand
GAAGCTGTACCCATGGGGTACCAGTTGTCAAGAGGGCGTGGTGGGTTGACCTGGTGACTTGGTGCCATGTCTCGGTGCCGAGAGGTCGGGCCTGCTCGTTTCCCCGGTTGAGTGTGCGGGTCGTCGGAGTGGGTCTCACATGCACCCATTCGGCTCGTGCCCCGTGTACGGACGGATCACCGGGTACGGGCAAGAGGGCCCGCTCGCCTCCGTTCCCGGGCACGACATCAGCTACGTAGCGATCGCCGGCGCGGTCGGCCGCGCGGGCGAGCGCCCCGTCCCCCCGCTGAACCTAGCCGGGGACTACGGCGGCGGCACGCTGCTCGCGCTCGGCGTCGTCGCGGGCCTGCTCGAACGCAGCGCACCGGCCATCATGTTCAGCTTCGCCGCCGCCTGGGCCGACAGGGACGAACGTCCTCGACACCGGCACTCCCCTCTACGACCTCTACGAATCCCCGGACGGCGGCTTCATGGCGGTCGGCGCGATCGAGCCCCAGCGCTACCCCGACCTGCTTCGCTACCGCGAGATCGACCCCGCAGACGCGCCGCAGTGGGACCGCGCGCTGGCCGGAGCTGCGCAAGCGTCTGTCCGACGGCCCGCTGGATGGCCTGTCCAGCCATCCAGCGGTATTGAAGCGGAAAGGCCTGGACAGGCTGCTTAGCAGTCGGCTCAGCCGCCGAGGCGGGCCGCCAGCAGGTTCGGGTCCACGCCGGTGGCGTAGGCGGCGCTTGTCACGTACACAGTGCGGCCGGACACAGCGACCGAGGATGGGCCGGAGAGGCCGTCCGCCGCGGTGAGGACGGCCTGCGAGGCGCCGCCGGGGGTGATGAGGTCAACCTGGTTGAGCCCAGGCTGCGCCGCCAGCAGGGTGTCGCCGTGGCCGGTGAAGGAGAAGTCGTCGATGCTGGCCAGCCCGGTGGCGACCACCACGGTCGGACCCGCTGTGCCGTCGGGCAGCATCGGGATACGCAGTAGCGTCCCCTGGGAGCTGTTGCTCACCCACACTGATCCGTCGTGGATCTTGAGGCCGTTCACGCCGAAGCCGCCGGGTGCCGTGGGCTGGAGGTCCTGGCCGCTGGCCCAGACCTCAGCCTTCCCGGTACGCGGCCACACCTTCCACACCGTGCCACCATAGGAGTCGACGGTCAGTAGCGCCCCGGTGCCGGGGTCGAGCGCGAGGCCATTGAGGAACCCCGCGTCGGGCAGGGCCGCCACCTGCTTGGCGGTGCCGTCCTTGCTGATCCGCCAGATTCCCGATTGGGTGCCGCCCATATCGATGTAGTTCACGTACAGGGTTCCGTCGGAAGTCCGGACGATGCCCGAGACGGCGGTCGTGCCGGAGGTGGCCGCGGGCAGCGTGGCGAGGATGGTGATCTTGCCCTGCGGGGTGACCCTGGCCACCTGATGGGCGAAGGCGAACGTCACATCTGCGTCCCTGTTGGGCTCCAGGGTGATGTTCTCCGGCTGCTGTCCTGCCGTGAAGTCGAAGTGCGCGACTATATGGGCGTCGGTCACGGGGAAAGAGGAGGCGAAGGCGGGAGCCGCGGATGCCGTGAAGGCGCCGGCCAAGACGAGCGTGCCGAGGCCGAGGAAGGTCTTGCGGTAGTGCCGAGGCATGACTGAGTCTCCTGAGAGTTGGGGCCAGAGTAATCAGACGAGAACTGCGCTTCCGTTGGCCGGTCGCCCGGGTGTCCGAGCTGCCAGCTAGGCAAGAGGTCGTTACCGGATCCCGGTGAGATTCGCCGTACCGGGACAACGCAGGACGGGATTGACCGGGAGGACGCGCCCCTTGCTTCCTGTTCGGGCTGACAGCCGGCGCCGTTCATCGAACTGCGCCAGCTGCCGGCATCGGAAGACGTCACCCAAGGTCGAACGCGTATACCTTGTTGTTGTTGAGCACCGGGGTGGTGCCGCCGAGGCATAGCGTGCCGCAGTAGCCTGAGCCCCAGTAGACGCTGCCGTCGACGATCGCGGCACCGCCACTTACCGAGCCGCCGCTGGCGAAGCTCCACAAGATCTTCCCGGTCGCGGCGTCCAGGGCGTACATATTGGTGCCAGTGTCGGCCATCGATCCGGCGTAGACGACACCGTTGGCGACGCTGACAAAGCCGGCGTCGACGGCGCCTGCCGGGTCAGGGGTCTGCCAGAGGATCTTGCCGGTAGCCGGGTCCATAGCGGCCCAGGAGCCGCCGGTGACGGTCTTCCCTGCGTCTGGCCCGGACCGCCCAGGGAGTAGGGGAGGCCGGCGGTGTCAGCCTCGGCCGCGTAGATGCGCCGCCCATCGGTGGCCGTGCCGTACTCAATGCCGGCGTTGGTTACGACGTCCGCCGGGCCGATTGTGGTCTGCCAGGCGACCTTGCCGGTGGCGGGGTCGACCGCCCAGTAGACGCCGCTCTTCGCGCCGGCCCCGAGCAGCTGCTCCGGGCGGTGGGTGGCTGGATTGACGGTGGCGAACAGGTTGGGCCCGGCGCCGAAGTCGAAGTCCGGCCCGACCGGCTGGGGAATCGTCCATAGGTCCGTGCTCAGCGTGTGGTCGGCCCAGGCGATCGCGCCGTCACCGAGCTTGAGGGCCAGGATCGCGTCCACGTAGTCGTCAGCGGCTGGCGGGGTGCACCCAGTCTGCTGCTGAGTGGTGCAGACCCCGTCGGGCACGCTGTAGTTGTTCCCGGTGTCTATGTACAGCAGCCCCCGGGCCGGGTCCACCGCGAAGGTGGATTCCCACACCGCGTTGCCACTGTAGTAACCGGGCCTGTTGGAGTCGCCGCCGCCGTTGTTCGACGGCACCGTATAGGTCTTCCACAGCAGCCTGCCGGTGGCCGCGTTCAGCGCGACGACCGCCCCGCGGAACGAGTCCTGGGTGTTCCCCTCCCCCTTGGATGAGATGCCCACGTACGCGACGCCGCCGTAGACCACCGGGGAACCGGTGATCTGGGCGTTCGGGTCGGTGTCCACCTGCGTCGACCACACCGGCTTGCCGGTGAAGCGGTCGACGGCGAACACGCGGGCGCCGGATGTGCCGGCCGCCCCGGAACTGAGGATCCAGCCGTCGCCAAGGATCAGGTCATTGCCGTGGACGGCCGGGCTGGTCCGGGATACGTCACCCGCCACCCCGGTGTAGCTGGAGATATCCTGCGACCACAGCACCTTCCCGCTGCCAGCCGCGACTGCCCACAGCTTGCCGCCGTAGTCCGGGACGTAAACCGCGCCGTGGTCCACGGTCGGCGTCGCGGAGATCGCGCCGGCCGTGGTCAGCGTCCACCGCGGCGCCAGCCGGCCCGCGTTGGCCGGGGAGATCTCATGCTCAGCGGCCTGGTAATGGGTGTCATCGATGTTCTGCCCGGCCATCGACCACTGCCCGGGTGCTTCCCCCGGCCCGGTCTGAGCTAGGGCTGCGGAGCCTCCTGCAGTGACTACCGCTGCCACGGCAGCTATCACAGCCGCGCCCCGGCCACTACCCACCCTTAGCATTCTTCGCCTTCTCACGCTGCCACTATCTCCTTGTCACGATGGGGCTTTTCTCGGGTTTTGTAACCTTTGCCAGCTTCGCGAGTCAGGAGGTGAGCGGTCCTCACCTGATCCTGGCGATTCAGGTGCAAGTCCCCGGGCAGTCGCCACGGCGGCGCGGAGGCCGGAGCATGCATCGCACCGGG
>JAWWPV010000725.1:0-4439 GCA_033854775.1 Trebonia sp. | reverse complement strand
CGCCCGGCACGTCCGCGCCGTGGAGTACGAGATCCCGGACCGTGACGGGGAAGACGAGCTGATCGCCCTGGTCACCACCATCACGGACCTCCGTGAGGCCCCGGCGGCGGCGCTCGCGTCGTCGTATCACGAGCGCTGGGAGCACGAGGCCGCGAACGCGCAGCTCAAGACGTTCCTCCGCGGCCCGGGGAAGATCCTGCGCTCGCAGTCGCCGAGCATGATCGAGCAGGAGCTGTGGGGCTACCTGCTGACCCATTACGCGATCAGCGCCCTGACCTGCACCGCCGCCACCGCCGCCGGAATCGACCCGGACCGGGTGAAGCCGAAGCGCACGATCCGCGCCGTCCGCCGCCGGGTCGCCGACCCGGCTTTCCCCCCCTGACCAGCCAGGCAGCGCCCTGGAACAGGTCATGGCCGACATCACGGCCCCCCGCAACCTCAACCAGCGGCGCGAGCGCACCTACCCCCGCGTCGTCAAGCGAGCCCGGCACAACTCCTACCGCGTGAAAAGACCCGGCGACCACGGCACTCGCCACAGTTCCCCGCCCACGGTCAGGCTCGTCAACCTGGAGAACCCCCAGTTCGCAGCGTGATCAAAATACGCTAAGCGGCATTGGGTCAGGACCCGTTCCCGCAGCAAGAGCGATCCGGCGTGACTGACCATGGCCGTCCCGTCGCAAGTGACCGCCGACCAACGGCTCGGCCGAATACTGTTCACCGTGAGAGCGCCTCTCCAACGTGGTTTCTGTTCCCCAGACGAGATCAGAATCCCGCTGCCGGGCCGGCACTGTCACTACTTCGCGATCGCTAACCGCGTGCGTGCTCATGAGATACCAGGACTAACGACTACCGAGCAGTCTCGATCGAATAGGCGGCGGTCGCGGCGAGGGGGGCCGATCTGGTGCGCCGCGCCCTGGAGAGTGGTTTGTCTGCCTGGGTTCGACGGCCGCGGACGCACCAACCCGGCCAGTGCTCTCGTGGTGCTGCGAGCCGGCGTGCAAGTGCTCGGCCCAGGTGACTGAACGAGATTCTCACCGGCGGGCTGAAGTCCTGAAGGTCACCAGCCCACGGGGCCGTTCACGTCGAAGAAGCTGCCGCTGGGACCGTCCGCCTCGAGCGTGGCCGCGCGCACGACGACCTTCGCGCCCTCTGATGGGTGCTGCGCTCCGGGGCTGGGGTTCATATCGGTGGCGTTGGCCCCCGGGCACACCGAGTTGATCTTGACCGGCGTGCCCCTGAGCTCGACGGCCAGCCATCCGGTGAGCGCGTTGAGGAGGGTCTTCGACGCGGGGTAAGCGAAGGCCGGGATCTGTCCCAGAGGGTTTCCTGGAGACACGAGCGTCGTGATCGACCCCAACGTGGTGCTCACATTCACGATGCGGCCGGCCTGCGCCTTCTGCAGGAGCGGCAGAAATGCCTGCGTGACGCGCAGCGCTCCGTAGAAGTTCACGTCGAGCGTGCGCTGGATCGTCTCCGGCCGCACGGTACTGGGAAGGCCTTCACCTTCCCCGATCGCCACTCCCGCGTTGTTGACCAGCACATCCAGCGCGCCGGTCTCGTCGCCGATGCGCACCGCAGCAGCCCTGACGCTTTCCGTGTCGGTCACGTCGAGGCTGACGAGCCGGACGTCTCCGTCACCGGCAAGTTCCTTCGCTGCGGATTCGCCGCGCTCCTGGTCGCGGCATCCCAGCCAGACGGTGAAACCCAGCTGCGCGAGCTGGCGTGCGGTCTCGAACCCGATGCCCTTGTTGGCGCCCGTGACGAGCGCCGTCTGCTTCACAGTGTTCATGAACTCCATGCTGCAGGACCAGGACGGTATGATCCATAACGTGAAGTCTCCAATTCTTTACGCATCGTCCGCCAGGGGATCGCCGCTCGGGTCCAGTGATCCGATCGCCGATGCCATCGGCCTGCTGCGGCCCCTCGCCGTGGTCGAAGCCGGCCTCCACGCTGCGGGACCGTGGGCGGTGCGTTTCGATCCGTTCCCGCACGTGAAACTCGGCGCTGTCGTGCGCGGCGAATGCTGGCTGGCCCTCCAGGGGCATGAGCCCGTGCTACTGCGAGAGGGCGACTTCTACCTCCTGGGCAACCCTCCGCCTTACGTCCTGGCCAGCGCGCTCACCGAGGAGCCGCGCGACGCGAAGCCGCTGTGGGACAGTGCCGCGAACGGCGCTGTGCGCATCGGGCCCGAGGCCGGGGAAGACACTTACCTTTGCGGCGGGCACTTCTCGTTTGACGACACGAACGCTTCGATACTGATCGATGTTCTGCCGCCGCTTGTGCACGTCCATGCCGCAGATCCTCGGGGCAAGCTGCTGGCACACCTGAGCGAACTGCTGGTCACCGAGGTCGAGACCACCGCCGTCGGCGGCTCTCTGGTCCTGGACCATCTCGCGCAGATCCTGTTCGTCCACATGCTCCGCGCCCACGCCGGCCAAGCCGGCCGGCCGGCCGGCTGGCTGGGAGCACTCAGCGACGACGGCATCGGTGCCGCGCTTCGCGCCATGCACGCAGACGTGGCGCACCGCTGGACACTCAGAGAGCTCGCCAGCATCAGCTGCATGTCACGCTCGGCGTTCGCCGCATCCTTCAAGAACCAGGTCGGAACCGCGCCACTGGAGTACCTGATCGAGTGGCGAATGAGCCTCGCCCGCGATGCCCTGCGCCGCGGCACCCGGTCGATCTCCGAACTCGCATCCGCGACCGGCTATGAATCCGAGAGCGCGTTCAGCACCGCGTTCCGCCGCGTGGCCGGCTCCTCACCCAAGCAATTTCGCGACACAGCACATCGCGCTGTGAACAGCGAACCGGGCCGGGAATCCTTCGCCGGCTCCTGCGCAATTTGATAGTGCTGCAGGGCAACCGAGATCAGCCGCCCTTCCAGCACGTCACGCTTGCCGTCAGGACTCGACTCGCCGAACAGCGGGATCATCCACTCATCGGGAGTCAGCCGCAGTCCCGGGAAACCCGGCGATCAGGAACAACGTCGTCACGCGCCGATTCCGCACCACGGCACGGCCAGGTCGCACGCCATCAACGCGGCAGCCAGACCAGCCCCGTCCCGGCACCGCCACGGCCGCCACGGCCCTGGATGAGGGAAATGACAACTTCACCGCACCGAAGAGGGACTTCCAGGCTCCCAAAATGACAACAAGGCTGCGCTGAAATGACATCTACAGGGGTTCCCTACACCTCGCGCCGCCGCCAGTCTCCTCGCACGCCTGTCCCATCTGGGCGCATGACCTCGCTGCAACGGGCGATGGGAGGCCTGAGAGCATGGGGCGGAGGGAAGTACCTGTGACTGTACGGATACCGGGCCACGGACGGGAGATAACGATTTAACGCACGAGCCTGCATCTCCGGGCGCCGCAGAGAATCGTTTTAAGAGCTATGCGCCTAATCAGTCGGGGAGTTCACAGGAAGGTTTAATTCTGCCGTGTCCCTGCGCGTCCGCTATTGAAAGGGGGTTCCGCTGTCGGCAGGAACCAATAGCAGTATAAATATTAGCTGACGGTGCGGAATGGCAGCCGGTTCGCGCACCCGGCCGAACGGTCCGCTTGTTTCTGCAGACCGTCCCCGGTTCCCGTCCCGGCAACAGACCCGTCCGAGTCAGCCGGGGCCGGGCGCGGCGGACACGCGGAACTGGCATGGGTGAGCCTCCTCCGTTTGTCCCGCCAGATCCTCCGATCGTGGTACGAACAAACCTGCGAAGCGTGGGGTCAGGCGGGGCGCACAATGGCGATTGCCTTGTCGTCGTGCCGTTTGGCGCGTGGGAGCTGACGGCCGTCGGGGTCGTCGTTCTCCTCCCAGTCGTGGCAGCGCTGGAGGAAGGCGGCCAGTGCGGCCTGGCCGGAATCGGCGATGGCCTCCCAGTCATCGAGGACGAGGTGGCGGGCTGTTTCGATCGCGCCGTCTGTGGCCAGCATGATCCAGTCAAGTGACACAACCGAAACGGTACGGGTGACGGCATGTGCGGCGGCCTCTGGGTTCGCAGAGGCGATCCAGTAGCCGCCCGGGGTGTTCCGGCGTGCCCGCTGGCCAGCCTGGAGGTCTCGCAGGGTCGCTGCGTGGGCCATGTCGTAGCCCGATCCGGCGGCTAGCCGGTCACGGTAGCGGCGGGACTCGGGCAGTTGCAGGCGGTCGAGCCGGTCGTCGGTGAGGACAGCTACGGTACTGGCGGACCGGTAGGCGATGTAGCTGTCGCCGAGGACGAGCAGGTCGGCGTTCCTATCGCCGACGCGGGCGATCGCCACTGTGCTGGACGGGCCGTGGTCGTCGCGGAGGTCCAGTGCGCTCGCGGTGGCGCTGACGGCAGTGGCCAGGATCGCCGGGAGCGGCGCGCCCGGGCTGGCGGTGACGGCTGAGGCGAGCTCGGTCCCGAGGCAGTCGGCATAGGCGGCGGGGCTGACGGCCGCCGGGCCGAAGGCGCTGGCCCCGTC
>JAWWPV010000724.1:0-3059 GCA_033854775.1 Trebonia sp. | reverse complement strand
CTGCGCACCCTTCTGGTCACCAGCCCGAGCGCGGGGGACGGCAAGACCGCGACGGTCGTCAACCTGGGCGCGGTGTTCGCCCAGGCCGGTGCGCAGGTCGTGCTGGTCTCCTGCGACTTGCGCCGTCCCGCGCTCAGCCAGTTCTTCGCGCCGGGTGAGAATGCCGAGCTTTCCTCGGTACTGACCGGCGAGCAGCCGCTCGAGCGCGCGGTGACGCCGGTGTCCGGTGTGGAAGGCCTGTGGATGCTCGGCACGCGGGCGGTCGTCGGGAATCCCACCGAGCTGCTCGCCAGCCAGCGGATGCGCGACGTCGTCGGCGAGCTGTCAAAGCGGTTCGACCTCGTGCTGATCGACAGCCCGCCGGTGCTGCCAGTGGCCGACGCCATGATCTTGTCCAGTTACGTCGACGCTGTGCTGCTTGTCGTGGCGGCCGGGCAGACCCGGCGGGCTGAGCTGCGGCGCACGGTGGGGAAGCTGGCGCAGGCGAGCGCGCCGGTGGTCGGCACCGTCCTGAACAAGGCCACCGCGCAGGACGAGTACGGCTACTACGGCGGCTACCAGCCGTACGTCCTGCCGACGGACGGCGCCGGGGCGGCGCGGAGCGGGCGGGAGAAGCAGAACGGGTTCCACCTGCCGTCCGATCAGCCGGGACAGCGCGGCCGCTGACGCGCCGAACATGTCGGGGGACAGGATGATGTGGGCAGTCTCGGCCTGCGGCGTAATCGTTCTTGTCGCCGAGCCGCTGACGATCGCGCTGCTGCGCAGGCTCGCGGTGCTCGACATGCCAGGCGGGCGGTCGTCGCACTCGGTGCCGACGCCGCGCGGCGGCGGGGCGCCGATCGCCGTGGGCCTGGTCGTAGCGGCGCTGATTGCGCCGGGCGGTGGCCGTGCCGGGCTCGCGTTCGCGGTCGCGGTCGGCTTCTTCGGCCTGCTCGGCCTCCTCGATGACCTGCGTGGACTCCCGGTGGCCTTGAGGCTTGGGCTCCAGTTGGCCGGGGCGTCGGCGGTCGCGGCGCTGCTGGTCGCGCGGCTGTCGCTGCCCGCGGTCGCGGTCATAATGGCGGCCCTGGCCGGGACGGCCTGGGTGGTCGGCTTCGTCAACGCCTTCAACTTCATGGACGGCGTGAACGGCATCTCAGGCGCCCACGCCCTGATCGGCGGGGTCGCCTACGCGTGCCTCGCGGGATGGCGGCGGGACGACTTCGGCGTCGCCGCGGGCCTGTCGCTCGCGGTCGGCGCCTGTGCCTTCCTGCCATGGAACGCCGTCCGGGCGCGGGTCTTCCTCGGCGACGTGGGCAGCTACTCGATCGGCGCGGCCCTGGCCGTGCTCGCCGTCCGCCTGGTGTCGCTTGGCGTGCCCGTTGAGGCCGTCGCCGGGCCGGTCGCACTGTACCTGGCCGACGTCGCGTGGACGCTCCAGCGGCGGATCAGGTGCGGTGAGCGGTGGCTTGAAGCGCACCGCACGCACGTCTACCAGCGCTGGTGCGACGAGGGGTGGTCGCACCAGGAGGTCACCGTGCTGACCTCCGCGCTCACGGTGCTGCTCTGCCTGCTTGGCGTGGCGGGCGTGCTCGGCGACATGGCGGACCGCGTAGTGGCGGACCTGGCCGGGCTGGGGGCGCTCGCCATCTATCTCGCCTCGCCAGGGCTGTTCATGCGAGTTAAGGAAGGCTTGACATAGATGCGGGTGCTTATTGTCACGCATTACTTCCCGCCGGAGGCCGGCGCGCCGCAGGCCCGGCTGTCCGCGCTCGCCGCGATCTGGGCCGCCGACGGCGATGAGGTCACGGTGCTGACCGGGATGCCCAACCATCCCACGGGGGTGCTGCCGCCGGCGTACCGGCGGGCGGTGTTTCGCCGAGAGATGCTTGACGGCTACCGGGTGGTCCGCACCTGGCTGTATGCCACCCCGAATGAAGGGGTGGCCAGGAAGACTCTGGGCCACCTGAGCTTCATGGCCAGCAGCGTGCTCCTCGGCTGGCGGGCTGTCGGGCCAGCCGACGTGGTGGTGGTCTCGTCGCCGACGTTTTTCTCCATCCTGTCCGGATGGCTGCTCGCCCGGCTGAAGCGGGCCCGCTTCGTGGTGGAGGTGCGCGACCTGTGGCCCGCGATCTTCGTGGAGCTCGGCGTGCTGACCAACCGCCGGATCATCGCCCTGCTCGAACGCCTGGAGCTCGCCGCGTATGCGGCCGCGGACCAGGTAGTCGTGGTCAGTGAGGGCTTCCGTGCCGACCTGATCAGGCGCGGGGTGCCACCAGCGAAGGTGCACACGATCCGCAACGGCGCGGACGCGGGGCGGTTCGCTTCCGTCGCGGGTGCCGACCTTGGCAGCCTGCGCGCCCGGCTGGGTGCCGGGCCTGATGACTGCCTGGTGCTGTATGCGGGGACACACGGGATCTCGCAGGCGCTCCCGGCCATAGCCGACGCGGCGGCCCTGCTCGAGGAGCCGTCCGAGCGTGACCGCTGGGCTGGCGCGCCCGCGGTCCGGTTCGCGTTCGTCGGAGACGGCGCGGACAAGCGGCGCCTTGAGCGCCGGGTCGCCGAGTTGGGGCTGCGCAACGTCGTACTGCAGCCCGGCGTGCCGAACCTGGAGATGCCAGGACTCCTCGCGGCGGCGGACATCTGCCTGGTGCCGCTGCGGGGCGTGCCGCTGTTCGCGACGTTCATCCCGTCCAAGATGTTCGAGTACCTGGCCGCCGGCAAGGCGGTGGTCGGGTCGGTGACGGGGGAGGCGGCGCAGATCCTCACCGAAGCCGGCGCGGTCGTGGTGCCGCCTGGGCACAGCGGCTCGCTCGCCGCGGCGATCGCGGATCTGGCCGTTTCCCCGGAGCGGCGCGCGGCCATGGGCCGGGCGGGCCGCGCCTTCGTCGAGCGGTGCTACGACCGCGCGGCGCTCGCCAGGGAGTACCGCAAGATCCTCGACCTCGCTGTTGTCTCCCGGAGGGACGACCTCCCGTGCCGCGCGCGGAAGGCGCGAGGATGAGGCTTCTGGTGACCGGCGGGAGCGGCTTCCTCGGCGGGTACGTGCTCGCCGAGGCCGCCCGGCGCGGGCATGCCTG
>JAWWPV010000723.1:0-6996 GCA_033854775.1 Trebonia sp. | reverse complement strand
CGCACCGCGCCGCCCCCATGGGCACGTCCACGCCGGTTGACGGCGGGTACATCGTCAAGGGCCAGTGGGACTACTGCTCGGGCGTCGGGCACGCCACGCACTTCATGTGCAACACGCTCGTGCCCGGCCGCGAGTCCGAGGGAGTGCTCACGGTCTGCACCCCGATCGAGAACGTGACCGTGCTCGACGACTGGGGCAACGGCAACATCATCGGGATGAACTCCTCCGGCTCCAACAGCGTCCGGGTGGACAACGTCTTCGTGCCCGAGTACTGCACCTGCTCGGGGGACTGGACACACTTCACCGACCGCGCCGCGCCCGGCATGTACCTGCACGACGACCCGCTGTTCTGCGGCCGTATCTACGCGATGTACCACGCCGGCCTGGTCATCCCGGTGATCGGCGCGGCCAAGGGCGCGCTGCATGAGTACGAGCAGATCCTGCTGACCAGGAAGACGTACTTCGCGCCGGTCGTGCCGAGGTACACGGTCGAGGAGTACCAGCGGCACTACGGGCAGGCGCGGGCGCTCATCGACTGCGCCGAGGCGGTCATCAACCAGTGCGGCCAGAAGTACATGGAGCTGGCCGAGCGCTGGCACCGGACCGGGGAGCCGTTCACCCGCGAGGACGACGCCGAGATGTACTCGATGATCCAGGTCGCCTCCCGGATGGCCGTCGACGCGACCACCGAGCTGTTCGGCGCGGCCTCGTCCTCGGCCGCCAAGCGCGGTGCCGTGATGCAGCGCCACTTCCGTGACAGTGCCATCTACCTCGGGCACATCTCCGCGCGGCACGACATCGTGGCGACCGAGGTCGCGCGGCTCCACTTCGGCCTGCCCGACAGCCTTTTCTAAATCATGAAATTTCTGGGAATGTCGTGGCGCGCTAGCGCCCGACATTTCCGATAAATGTGCTTGAGGAGACGAATCAATGACCATGCGCGCGACACCGCCATTCCGCGCCGACCACGTCGGGTCGCTGCTGCGGCCCGCCACGCTGCTCGCGGCGCGGGACGCCCTCGCCTCGGGGAAGCACAGTGCGGCAGGGAAGGCCGGCGCCGCCGAGCTGGCCGCGGTTGAGGACGTCGCCATCAGGGACGTCGTCAAGCTGCAGGAAGACGCCGGGTTGCAGTCCGCGACCGACGGTGAGTTCCGCCGCGAGCAGTGGCACGCGGACTTCCTCTACGCGATTCCCGGGATCGAGCGGGGCGCGCTCGGGATGCCGCTGCCCGTCTACACCAGGGACGGGCAGATCACCTGGACGCCGAACGTCACCGAGGTCACCGGGCCGGTCCACCTGGAAGAGACGATCTTCGGCGACCACTTCACGTTCCTCAAGGAGACCGTGACGACGGCGTTGCCGAAGATCACCGTCCCGTCGCCGTCGATGGCGCACTTCCGTGTCGACTTGTCCAGGTCGCCGTATGCCGACTACGACCAGTACCGCGCGGACATCGCCGCCGTCTACGCCGCCGAGGTCGCGGGGCTTTACGCGCTCGGCTGCCGCTACCTCCAGTTCGACGACACGATCTTCGCGTTCCTCAACGACCCGCAGTGGCGGGCCAACGCCAAGGCCACCGGGCTCGACCCCGACGTGCAGCACGAGATCAACGTCAACGTGATCAACGAGGCGCTGCGCGACAAGCCGGCCGACATGGCGGTCACCGTGCACATGTGCCGCGGCAACTACCGGTCGGCGTGGTTCTCCTCGGGCGGGTACGACTTCGTCGCCGAGGACGTCTTCGGCGCACTGAAGGTCGACGGGCTGTTCCTCGAGTACGACGACGAGCGGTCTGGGACCTTCGAGCCGCTCAGGTTCGTGCCAGACGACCAGGTCGTGGTGCTCGGGGTGATGACCACGAAGACGCCCGAGCTTGAGTCCAAGGACACGCTCAAGCGGCGGGTCGAGGAAGCCGCCAAGTACGTGGACATCGACCGGCTGTGCATCTCCGGGCAGTGCGGGTTCGCGTCCACCGTGGAGGGCAACTCCCTCACGATCGACGAGGAGCGGGCCAAGCTCGACCTGCTGGTGGAGACCGCCAGCGAGATCTGGGGCTAGCAGCGTGAACCCGATCGCCCTCGCCGACCAGGGGCACTTCTTCACCGGGCTGCGGACGGTCACCGGGTCCGCGGGGACGAGTGTCTACGGGACGCACGTCGAGTACCAGACACCCGCCGACGTCCGGGACAACCTTGTCCTCGTGCACGGCGGCGGGGGGCAGGCGCTCGACATGCTCACCACCCCGGACGGGCGGCCCGGCTGGTCGACCATCTTCCTGCGGGACGGGTTCTCGGTGCACACCGTGGACCGGCCGGGGCTCGGGCGGTCGCCGTTCCACCCGGACGTCCACGGGCCCTACGGGCCGGCCGCCGCGTACGAGGGGTTCGTGGCGACGTTCGCGGGACCGTCGGCGCCCGGACTGCCGCCGCACACGCAGTGGCCGGGCACCGGGGACCGTTCCGACCCGGCCCTGGCGACCTTCCTGGCCTGGCAGGAGCCGTTCGTCACGGACGCCGTGCGAGCCCATGAGGACATGAGGGACGGGGCCGTGGGGCTGCTGAGGAGGATCGGGCCGTCGGTGCTGCTGACGCACTCGTTCGGCGGCGGCTTCGGCTGGCTCGCGCTGTCGGAGCGGCCGCAGGCGGTGAAGGCCCTGGTGGCCGTCGAGCCGGCCGGGCCGCCGTACGTCGATCACCCCGCCCTCGGGTCGTTCACCCACGGGCTCACGCCGGTGCCGGTGAACTTCGGGCCCCGCGGGAACCAGGCCAAGCTCGGCGGCGTCCCGATCGCCGTCGTATCGGCGGAGTGCTCCGGCTTCGAGCCGTCCTGCCACGCGACCGCGGAGTACCTGCGGTCATGCGGGGCGGCCGTCGACGAGATCCGCCTCGGCGACCTGGGCATTCACGGCAATGGCCACGCGATGATGCTGGAGAAGAACAACGCGGAGGTCGCCGCCGTCATCACCGACTGGATCGTCAAGCACACGTAAGCCGCCGCGCACCAGCCTAGGCAAGTCCGCGTGCGCAAGCCTGAAGGGAATACCGCAGTTATGAATACCCCCGCGGGGAAAGTGATGACCGCAGCCGAAGCCGTCGTTGATATCGGGGACGGGGCGAGCGTTGGCGTCGCGGGGTTCGGCCTGTCGCACCGGTACCCGTCGACGCTCATCTCGGAGCTCGGCGCGAAGGGATCGCGCGGGCTGACGGTGTACTGCAACGGCCTCGGCCAGCCCGGGTTCCCCACCGGGCAGTTGCTCGCCGACAACCACCAGATCGCGCACCTCGTGACCTGCTTCTCCGCGCGGCCCGGCGTGGTCTCCGAGGCGGAGAAGCAGATCATGGCCGGGGAAATGACGCTGGAGATGGTGCCGCAGGGGACGCTCGTGGAGCGGATGCGGGCCGGCGGCGCCGGCCTCGCCGCCATCTACACGCCGACCGGGTACGGGTCGCAGATCGCCGAGGGCAAGGACGTCAGGTACTTCGACGGCAGGCCCTACGTGCTTGAGCGGGCGATCACCACGGACTTCGCGCTGATCAGGGCGGCCAAGGCGGATCACTTCGGCAACGTGGTGTTCCGCGGCGGGTCGCAGAACTTCAACGTGTCGTTCGCCAAGGCGGCCCGGGTGACGATCGTCGAGGCGGAGGAGATCGTGCCGACCGGCGAGATCGCCCCCCATGAGGTCGACCTGCCCGGCGTGTTCGTCACCCGCGTGGTGCCGATCACCGTCGCGATGGACGTGCACAACCTGCCGAAGCGGGCCAACCGGCCCGCGGAATCGGCGAAGCTGTACCTGGGCAAGCCCGCCCTGACCAGGGCCGAGATCGGGCGCCGGGCGGCGGCCCTGCTGCCGGACGACGCGGTCGTGAACCTCGGCGCGGGGCTGCCGGTGCAGGTAGCGAACTGGGTGACGCAGCGGCCGGTCGTGCTGCACGCGGAGAACGGGCTGCTGAACTACGGCGGGTTCGACCCGAGCGATGACTTCGACCCCGACCTGCACGACGCCGGCGGGATGTTCGTGACGACGCGGCCGGGGACTTCGTTCTTCGACTCCGTGACCTCGTTCGAGATCGCGCGGGGCGGGCGGCTGTACGCCGTCATCCTGGGGACGTACCAGGTCGGCGGCAACGGCGACCTGGCGAACTGGTCGGCGCCCGGCATGATCGGCGGCGGTATCGGCGGCGCGATGGACCTCGCCGCGGGAGCGCGGCACGTGTTCGTGACGCTTGAGCACACCGATTCCAAGGGGAATCCCAAGCTAGTCGAGCGATGCGAGTTCCCGCTGACCATGCCGAACTGCGTGGACGCGATCATCACCGACCTGGCGCTGCTGCGGCGGGCAGACCGGGCGTCGCGGTTCACGCTCGAGGAGATCGCGGCCGGGTTCACCGTCGAGGAGGTGCTGTCACTCACCGGCATGACGGTCGACGTGCCCGGCGAGGTCGGCGTGATGCAGGAGAACTGGACCTAGTGTGGTGCGTTAGGCGCTCCTCCGTTAGCGTGTGACCATGACCGGTAACTGGCCGTCAGCGTCATATGACTCGTGGGCCGAGACGTGCGACACGCTGCACGCTCATGCCCAGGTGCTGGGCAAACTGGCGGCCGCGCTCGCCCCGCCCGAGCCCCAGCTGCTCCACGCGGCGCTGCGGCTGACCGCCCGGGGCTGGGAGACGTCGCCGCTGCCCGCGCCCGACGGTTCCGGGGCGCTGGTGGTGGCGCTTGACCTGCGGGTGCACGAGGCGGTGGTTGAGCACAGCGCCGGCCAGGCCCGCCGGGTGCCGCTGACCCCGGACCGCCCGGTCGCGGAGGTGACCAGGGACGTCCTGGCCGCGGTGGCCCAGCTGGCCGGCACCGTAAAGATCAACCTGGTACCGCAGGAAGTACCGTGGCGCGTGCCGCTGGACGAGGACTACCAGCACACAAGGTACGACGCCGGCCGGGCCGCTGAGTATTTCGCCGCGGCCACCCAGGCGGCGCTGGTGCTGGCGGCCTTCCGTGCTCCCTACCGGGGCCGGTCCACCCAAGTTAACGCCTGGTGGGGATCGTTTGACCTGGCCGTGGCGCTGTTTTCTGGTGTGCCAGTCGACCCGCCGTCGGATGATTTCATCATGCGCAACGCGGGCGACGCCCAGCTCATCGAGGTCGGCTGGTGGCCCGGCGACCCGCGGTATCAGAAAGCGGCGTTCTACGCCTACGCCCACCCGGCACCGCCGGGCTTCGGCCGCGCCAGCTTGTCCCCGGCCGGTGCCCGCTGGGACGAGGCCCTGGGCGAGTACATCCTGGACTGGGACGAGGTCCGCGCCGCCGCAGATCCGCGCGCGGAGGCGCTGGAGTTCGCGCGCTCCGCCTACCGCCACGCCTGCCAGGTGTGCGGATGGGACGCGGAGCTGGCGGCAACCGCCGAAGGCAGGCCGCCCCCCATGCGGTGACAAGCCGCGATGACCGGAAAAGATCAAGATCAAGGGCCTTGGCCAGCCGAACGGGTGCGTGGCTTCGCGTTGCGGCGGAGCCACGCACCCGTTCGGAGTTACCTACATTTTTGATCTTGACTTTTTACTCGGCGAGGCCGAGGAGCCTTGCCGCGTTGTGCTTGAAGATGGCCGGCTTGACCTCGTCGCGGATGTCGATCTTCTCCAGGTCGGACATCCAGCGGTCCGGGGTGAGCACCGGGAAGTCGGTGCCGAAGAGCATCTTGTGCTTCAGCAGCGTGTTCGCGTACTGGATGAGGATCGCGGGGAAGTACTTCGGCGACCAGCCGGACAGGTCGATGTAGACCTGGGGCTTATGGGTGGCGACCGAGAGGGCCTCTTCCTGCCAGGGGAAGCTCGGGTGGGCGAGGATGACCGGCATGTCGGGGAAGTCCACGGCCACGTCGTCCAGGTGCATCGGGTTGGAGTACGCCAGCCGGATGCCGCCGCCGCCGCGCGTGCCCGCGCCCGCGCCGGTCTGGCCGGTGTGGAAGAGCGCGGGCACGCCCGCCTCCTGGATGACCTCGTAGACCGGGTAGACCGAGCGGTCGTTGGGCATGAACGCCTGGCTGCTCGGGTGGAACTTGAAGCCCTTGGCGCCGGCCTCGATCTGGCGCTTGGCCATCCGGACCGCCTCGGCGCCGCGCGCCGGGTCAACGGAGCCGAACGGGATGAGGATGTCGGCGTGGTGGTCGCGGGCCCGCTCGATGATCTCCATGGGGGTCGCCCGGGCCGGGTCTTCAGGCGCGTCCTTCTGGTCGATGGTGAACGTCACGGCCGCCATCTTCCGCTCGCGATAGTAAGCGGCGAGGTCATCGACGGTGAACGAGGCCGCCGCCGTCTTGAAGTACGCGGCCATCGCGGCGAGGTGCTCGTTGTCCTCGGGGTTGGTCTCCGGCGCGTTTACCGACTTGTGCACGTGGGTGTGCACGTCGATCGCGACAAGATTGTCGATGTCCATGTCGTGATTATCGTGGTGATATTCGGCCTCGTCATGAATGCTCACGACAGTTTCAGGGACCGTTAACTAGTGGGATTGATCAGGATTCCTGGCCAGCGATCGCATCCGCCGCACCGTCACAGCGCTTCGGCGGCCAGGCGGGCCGCGCCCGTCGCGGTTAGCCAGTTGGTGGAGGCGTCGCGGAGCGGGAGGCCGAGGGCCTGCGTGAGCAGGGCGCGCCAGGCGGGGTTCGCGGTGCCGCCGCCGCCAAGGACCACGCGCCGCGGGGCGTGGCCGACGGCGCGGAGGTCATCCAGGCGCTGGCGCAGCAGGCCGGCTACCCCGTCGAGGGCGCTGCTCATCAGGTCTTCCCGCTCGTGAGCGAGGGTGAGGCCGGTCCAGGCGCCGGTCGCGCCCTGCTTCCAGCGCTCCGGTGTCAGGTACGGGTCGAAGCGCGGTGCGTCTGGGCGGCGCGGGCGGGACGCCGTGTCATAGAGCTCGTCCCAGGTCGCCCCGAGGAGGTTGCGGACCCAGTCGAGGGTGACGCCCACGTTCTGCACCGGGGCCAGGCGGTAGTAGCCGTCACCGACG
>JAWWPV010000722.1:0-2917 GCA_033854775.1 Trebonia sp. | reverse complement strand
CCGACGGGGACCTCGACGTCGGCGAGGCGCGCCGAGTCGGCGAGCGGATCCTTCACGACAACGCCTACGAGCTCTACGGCTTCGCGAGCCAGGTGCCTTCGTGACGGGGCAGCTGGCGGGCAAGCGGCCTGGACACGCTCTTCAACAACGCCGGCGTCATGCCCCATGAGGACCGTTCGGTGCTCGGCACCGACCTCGAGCTCTGGCAGACCATCACGGCGATCAACTTGCATTTGTCCGGCGTGACACTCTCGACGTATCAGTAGGCTGAGCAGGGGACACGCGGATGACGTGATAAGCGAGGAGGTAGACGTGGTCGTAGGGCAGCCACGTACCAGCGACCTCGCCTATGACGAACTCCGCGAGCGAATCCTCGACCTGAGGCTGCCGCCAGGCTCGCTGGTCAACGAGCTTGCGCTCGCCTCCGATCTCGGAATGGGTCGCATGCCAGTGCGGGAGGCGATTGCCCGGCTGGCGATCGACCGGTTCATCACCGTGCTGCCACGGCGCGGAACCGTCGTAACGCAAGTTGGGCTCGATGACGTCCTCGACATTTTCGAGGCGCGGGAAGCGATCGAGTGCGGCGTAGTGCACATCGTTGCCAACCGCCCGACGGACGCGGATCTCGCGACGCTGCGACGCCTCGTGGAAGCAGCTGACCGCGCCCGCGACGGCACTGACCACGAGGCGTTCTTGCGTGACGACCACGCGATCCACTCGTTCCTCGTGCACATGGTGCGCAACTCGCTGCTCCAGGATGCGGCGGACCGCCTCTTGCTGCACAACCTGCGGTTCTGGCGAATGTACTGGGCGTCACGCCCGGCGCAGCATGCGACGATGATCAGCCATGGCAGCCTGTTCGCTGCGCTCGAGGCGGGCGACCCCGAGCAAGCGGAAAAGGCGATGCGCGAGCATCTCGTCGCCTCGCGGCAACTACTGCGCGCCTCCCTCTGAAGTGCTGTCGCGAGCGCGCTACCGGGTCGCAGGGGAAGCTAGAGTGCTTTCCAGCGCTAGGGCTGGCACTCTAGCGCCGAGATGCTCGGCATCCACGCCCGCGGAAGCGGCCCGACCCGTACCGTCGAAGCGCCCGGACCCGGTACCCTAGCAGGGATTCCGCCCCGCCCGGGCGGAAGCCGACGAGGGCGCATAGCTCAGCGGTAGAGCACCCGCCTTACAAGCGGGTGGCCGGAGGTTCGACCCCTCCTGCGCCCACGCCTAGCGTCGCTCTGGTGCGCTGTCGATCTGCCGGGGCCGTGATCGTTTCCAGGGTTCGGCCCTTTGTCTCTTCACCGAAGATCGCCACTGTGACGACCGCGACGATCGCCGCCGCGCCAATGAGCAGGTAAACGGCGCCCACGCCGCCGGCGGCGAGCAGCAGGGGGACCAGCGACGGACCGATGACCCCGGAGAATAGGCGGCCAACGCCCTCGGTGACCGAGGTGCCCGTCGCCCTGACGGAAGTCGGGTAGCTCTCGGCTGTGTACACCTTGACGGCCGGATCCACGCCGATGCCGAAGAAGGACATGACGCAGCCAACCAGCAGGACCATGACGGCTCCGCTGGCGAATCCGAATATAAGGGCGGCGCCAGCGGCCAGTGTGCCGAACACGATGATCACTCTCCGTCGACCCCACCGTTCGACGAGCCAGGCCTCGGCTAGCTTGCCCGGTATGGACACCACCACGATGACCGCCGTGAAGGCGAAGGCAGACGTCAGAGTGAAGCCCATCGAGGCGACGACCGTCGGCATGAACGTCTGGATCGAGTAGAAGACGAAGAACAGCCCGCCGAAGGTGGTCCACAGCATGAGCGAGCGGCGCAGGTACCGGCGGCTGAAGAGTTCCCTGGCTGGCGCGGTCGCGGCCTGGGCGGCTGGGGGAGCGGTGGCCGGCGGCGGCAGTGGCGTGCCGAGTTCCGCCGTTACCCGCTCCTCGATCTCGCGCAGCACCCGCTCGGCGTCGGCGAACCGGCCCTTAGCCTCATACCAGCGCGGCGATTCCGGCAAGTACTTCCAGGCCAGCAAGGCGAAGAGGACCGGCAAGCCGCCGAAAAGAAACATCAGGCGCCAGCCGGTGTCGTTAGTCACGGACGGGATGAGCACCAGCGCCAGCAGCGGGGACAGGAAGTACCCGATGGACAGGAAGCTATCGGCGATCCCGGTGAACCGGCCGCGGACGGCCGGCGGGCAGAGTTCTGCCGCGTACGCGTACGGCAGCGGGAAGACGGCCCCCATGGCGATGCCGGCCAGCACCCTCAGGGCGATCACCGCGGCGATATCCGGCGCGAACCCGGTAAGGAACGTCAGGACGGAGTAAACGACCGTGCCGCCGACCATGACGCGCTTGCGGCCCACCCGGTCAGCCAGGAATCCCGCAGGCACGATGCCGAGGACCACGCCCGCCGACGCCGATATGGATACCGCGCTCTTCAGGCCGGTGTTCAGGTGGTACAGCGCCGTCAGGGACGGAAGCACGCTCCCGGTCAGCCCGATGTCGTACGACTCCACGAGCCAGCCGAGGAAGAGAATCGCCATGACGCCGGTCAGCCAGCGGGAGACCGGCAGCCGGTCCAGCCGTTGAGCGGCGTGGACAGGCCGCCGTTCCGCGATTGCCTGACCAACTGCCGAGCTCACGCCCCACCTTCCCCGCGTCCTAGAAGAGCCGCCGCGTCCACTCTCGGGCATGGTCCTGTACCTCACCTCCCGGAAGGACGGGAGTTTGCATAAGCGCAACTAACAACCTTGGCAGGGATCAGGAGACTCGGAGCTATCGTTCAGCCGTTACCGAGATTTTGACCGTTGCGACCCGAAGCCGATCAACTAAAGGGTGTGAAGTCGATCCGGTCGGCCGACTTGCCCCGGCCGAATAGGACCATGGCTACCATCCGCGGCGGGAACAGGCCGTGGGCGACGACCCCG
>JAWWPV010000721.1:0-2686 GCA_033854775.1 Trebonia sp. | reverse complement strand
CGTTCCGCCGGGCGCTTGCGCAGCATCGTCAGCACCAGGGCGGCGACCTCGCCCCGCGTGCGCGGCTCGGCGAGGTTCTTGCTGAGGATCGCCGCGATCGTCGCGGGCAGGGTCTCGGCCCGGAACGGCGAGCGGCCCTCAAGGGCGTAGTAGAGCGTCACGCCGAGCGCCCACAGGTCCGTACCCGGTCCCGCCTGGTGGTCGGTGAACAGCTCGGGCGCCAGGAACTCCGGGGTGCCGATCACGTTGCTGTCAACGGTCAGCGGGTTCTTGCCGACGATCCGCGCGATGCCGAAGTCCACGAGGCGCACCGCCCCGTTGTCGCTCAGCACGATGTTCGCGGGCTTGACGTCGCGATGGTAGACGTCCTGTTCATGGCACGCCATGAGGCCGTGCAGCGCCGCGAGCCCGATGCCCGCGACCCTGCGCTCATCGAGCGGCTGCGCGCCGGCGATGATCAAGTCGAGCGACCGGCCGCGCACGTAGGCCATGACGATCCACGGATCTTGGCCTGGTCCCTCGTAGATCAGGTCGTGGATGCTCACGATGGCGGGGTGCTCGACCTTGGCGAGCGCGAGCGCCTCCCGGCGCACCCGTTCCCTGCGGATCTCCAGGTCCTCGCCGGCGTCCCGTCCGGAGACGAGTTCCTTGGCCGCGACCGTGCGCTCAAGTCGCGTGTCGTAGGCCTTCCACACGCTCCCCATGGCGCCCTGGCCGAGCCGCTCCTCAAGCCGGTAGCGGTTATTCAGGAGCCGCACCGGCCGCGGCGTCACTCGTCATCCCAGCTCAGCGGTATGCCGCCGCCATTGCCAGCGGCCCTGGCCGGTACCGAGTCGTCCTCGTCGCTCGCCGCCTCGACGGCGGGGACGCCGGCCTCGTGGTAGCCGTCCGCGGGGTCTTGGCGGTCCTCTTGGTTGTACAGGTCGTAGTCCACCCTGGTCGCCGCCACGGACGGGTCCTGCCGCGGAGTGCGCCGGTCGTCCCTGTCCAGGTCGTCGCGATCGGAGTGGGACCAGTGGTTGCGCCACGCGTCGGCCCCGCGCCAGTGGTAGCCGGGCCTGGCGGTCTCCTCCGGTGGCCGGTAGCCGGCGCCGCGGCCCCGCCGGGCGGGACCCGGGTCCTCGAAGGCCTCCGTCGGCGTGTCGTCTTCCGGGGTCTCAAGCACGGTCGGCATCCGCCTGGTGCGGTTCCAGATCGGGTCCGGCTGCGGCTCGGGGGCAACCGGCGCCCCCTGGGCCGCCTGCGCCTGGCCGGCCGGGGAGAAGGCGGCCTGCCGCAGGCGTGACCGGGAGCTGAAGAACTTCTCGTAGTCCCGCTGCTCCGCCTTCTTCGCCGCACTGAGCGCCGCCTCGTACTGGCCGGGGCGCTGGAGCAGCTTCACGGTGACCGGCAGGCACTCGATGACGAGGAACAGCAGGAAGAGCAGCAGCCGCGCGGCCGCGACGGTGAGGTTCCCGCTGCTCAGCTGGCTCAGCGCCTCCAGCCGCATCAGGATGCCGTGCGCGGCCTGGTTCTGCGCGTAGAAGGCGGCCTGGAGCTGGTCCTTGCGCTGCACCGCCGTGTTGTACTCACCCTGCACGAGCGGCCGCTGGTTCAGCGCCTCCGCGTACCGCTGCTGCTGGCTCGACTTGCTCGTCGAGCTGAGGAACTGGTCACGCTGCTGAATCTCGCCCTGGACGTGGCTGACCTGCGCCTGAGTGCCTGTCACCTGCTGCGAGGCCTGCTGATAGCTGGCGTAGCTGGCCTTGGCGGCCGGCCCGTCCCCCTTCTTCGGGCAGTCCGCTCCGCCGTACAGCTGGCAGGTGTAGTTCTTGTAGTACGTTGCCTTGAGACCCGCCCAGTGAGTCAGTTGTGACTGGAGCTGGGTCAGCTGCTTGTTGTACGCGACAAGCTCAGGGTCGGCCGCGTTGTTGCCCGTCTGCGCGCCACGGGAGTTGATGACCGTGTCGAGCTGCTGCAGCTCGTTGTGATAGGTGGTCACCTGCTGGTTAACCTGGCTGCTCTGCTGATTGGAAAGAAACGAACTGTAGTTCTTCTGCTGCATTACGGCCATCTGCGCGTCGATCTCCGACTGGAAGATCCGCAGCACGAGCGGGGTGGAAATCAGCGTGCCGAGGAGTATGGCGAGCAGCACGCGGGGCACCGCCATGGCGAACTTGCGGCTTCCGTCAATGGGCATCGAGGTGATCAGCCAGCGGTCGATCCCCATGATCACCAGTCCCCAGAACACGGCGACGGGGATCGCGGCAATCCCGTTGATGCCGAGCGCGCTCGAGAGGGCGAACCACATGGAGATCATGGCCATGCAGCTGGTGATGAGGATCGCCCAGCCGAGGCTCTCGAACCTCGTCCGCTCGCTCGGAACGTAGCGGAGGATCTCCTCGTCCCCGCCGGACAGCGCGAGCACGAGCCTCCGCAATTGGTTAAACTTCCGCATTGTCCGCCTCCGAAAAGAGGTTCGCCGGCTCCAGCGATCCAAGCATAGGGGGCCACGGCAAGGCGCAACCCCGCAGTGCTGCGGGGCGCCTACCCTGATACTGCGATAAACCGTTTGTTACGTGTCAGATGACCTGTTTCGCGGAAGGGCTGGTCATGATCGGGGCTGAAGACGAGGTTCGCGACGCCCTTTCCGATGAGCTCGCGCGGCTGACAGGAAACGACCGGTTCGCGATCGCCGAATTCGGCG
>JAWWPV010000720.1:0-9705 GCA_033854775.1 Trebonia sp. | reverse complement strand
AGCTCGCAAGCCAGCGAGGTGTAGATCCATACCGGTCGCATTCCCTTTCATTAGGTGCCAAGTGCGTTCGTGCGGGGTCCGGCGAGTTCAGGAGAGCCGGACCCGGACGTCGAGCAGGGAGTAGAGGATGTCGACGATGATGTTGGCGACGACGACGAAGGCCGAGGCCAGCAGGACGATGCCGATGATCGTGGGCAGGTCCTGCTTCGTCAGCGAGGTTACGGCCAGTTCCCCCAGACCGGGGAGGCCGAAGACGTTCTCGGTTACGATCGCGCCGCCGAGCAGCGTGCCGACGTCGATCCCGAACTGCGTGAGTACGGGCGTCAGTGCCGCTCGCAGACCGTGCCGGTATATCACCCGGCTTTCGCGGAGGCCTTTGGCCCGCGCGGTACGGATGTAGTCCTCACCCAGGACGTCGAGCATCGACCCGCGGGTGAGCCGGACGTAGGTCGCCGCGGTGACGAGGGCGATAGTCAGCCAGGGCAGGATGAGATAGCGCGCCCACTGCAGCGGATTTTGCGTGAACGCCACGTAACCGGCGGCCGGGAACCAGTCGACTCCGAGCAGGTGAAGGCGGAAGAAGAGGACGAACAACAGGATCTCGCCGAGCAGGAAGGTCGGCATCGAGTAGAAGAACAGCGCGGAGCCTGTCGTGATCCGGTCGATGAGCGATCGCGGGCGGGTTGCCGCCAGGACGCCGGTACTGACCCCGAGGATGAGCCAGATGATCGCGCCCCCAGCCACGAGGGAAGCCGTCACCGGCAGGGCCTGGCCAATCAGCGTGGTCACGGATTCGGAGTTGGCGTAGGAGTAGCCCAGGTTCCCGTGCAGCGATCTGGCGAGGAAGCTGCCGTACTGCACGAGGATCGGGCGGTCGAGCCCGAGGTTGTGGTTGATCGCCGCGACGGTGGCCGCGCTCGCCTGCCGCCCGGCCAGCGTCCGCGCCACGTTATGGGGCGCGATGAAGTACATCGCGAAGACAATGGTCGCGACAAGCCACATCACGATGACACCGAAACTGATGCGGCGGATGAGGAATCGCAGCATGCCGGAGCTCTCCGTCCCTACTCGTCGGCCGTGGCGAAGAAGTGGCTGGCCCTGGGATCGAATGCGTCCCTGATGGAGTCGCCCAGGAGGTTGAATGCCATCGTCGTGATCAGCAGCGCCAGGCCGGGGAAGGTCACGAACCACCAGGCGACCTGGTAGTAAGGGATGGCCTCGGCGAGCATGTTCCCCCAGGTCGCTGTGGGCGGGAGCACGCCGATTCCAAGGAACGAGAGCGTTGACTCGAAGACGATCGAGAGTGGAATCAGCATGGTGGCGTAGATGATCGTCGGCGCGAGCACGTTCGGGAGCAGGTCGACGAACATGATCCTGGCGTGACTTGAGCCCCCTGCCCGCGCCGCTTCGATGAACTCCTTTTCCTTGATCGCCATGACCTGGCCGCGAACGATCCGCCCGACCGAGGCCCAGGAGAAGAACGCGATCACGGCGATCGTGATCGTCAGGCTCGGGCCGGACAGGGAGACGAGAGCGATCGCGAATACCAGGTACGGCAGCGAGAGCACCACATCCATGAACCGGGACAGCACGCTGTCCACCGGTCCGGCGAAGTACCCGGCCGCCAGCCCCACGAGCAATCCGACCAGGACCGCCAGTCCCGAGGCGACCACGCCGACCAGCAGCGAGATCCTGGCCCCGTAGATGACCCGGAGGAAGACATCCCGGCCCAGGTCGTCGGTCCCGAAGAAGAAGTGCGAACTCGGGCCGACCGGAATCCCCTCGGGACTGAGGCCCGTCCTCGTGAACTGCGTGTTGGGACCGTGACCGAGAAGGTGGGCGATGACCGGTGCGAAGACCGCGAGCAGCACGATCACGCAGATCACCGCGAAGGAGGCAACCGCGACCTTGTCACGACGAAGCCTGGCCCAGGCCAGCAGCCATGGACTGCGACCTTCGACGGCAGAACCTCCGGACTCCGGTACCGGCCCGGCCGCGGCGGTCTCGGCGGTCTCGGCGTCGACCGCGGGAATGGATGTCACGGGGGGTCCTCCCGTCCCATCGGGTGCGATGCTGCAATGTCGGCTATCGGGAAGTGGCACGCCGCCGCGTGGTGCTGGTCGTCGCCGGCCGCGACGCTTAGCACCGGATCCTCGGTGCGGCACCGGCTCTGAGCCCGCGGGCAGCGCGGGTGGAACCTGCAGCCGCTCGGCGGGTGAATCGGTGAGGGGACGTCACCGCTGAGCGTGATCGGGACGTCCTCGCTGATCAGGTCGGGGTCCGGCTCGGGCATGGCCGCGAGCAGTGCCTGCGTGTAGGGGTGGCGCGGCGCACGGAACAGCGCCTCGGTCTCGCCGATCTCCACGATCCGGCCCAGGTACATCACGGCGATCCGGTCGCTTACGTGCTGGACGACGGAGAGGTCGTGTGCGATGAAGATGTAGGACAGTCCCAGCTTGCGCTGTAGATCCGCCAGCAGGTTGATGATCTGCGCCTGGATCGAGACATCCAGGGCGGAGACCGGCTCGTCGCAGACGAGGAGGTCAGGTTGCAGTGCCAGCGCCCTGGCGAGCCCGATCCGCTGCCGCTGGCCACCGGAGAACTCCGCGGGGAAGCGGTTGAAGTGCTCCGGGTTCAGGCCCACGAGCTCCATCAGTTCCTGCACCTTGAGCTTGCGCGCGGCACCGGAGATGACCTTGTTGGCGGCGAGCGGATCGGCGATGATCGAGCCGACACGCCGCCGGGGGTTGAGCGAACCGTACGGGTCCTGGAACACCATCTGCATCCTGCGGCGATACGGCCTCAGCCGACGGCCCGACAGCTTGGAGATGTCGTCACCCGCGAAGGTCACGGTGCCCGAGGTGAGGTCGTAGAGCCGCGTGATGCACCTGGCCAGGGTCGACTTGCCGCAGCCAGTCTCCCCCACAAGCCCGATCGTCTCCCCGCGCCGCACGGACAGGCTGACGCCGTCCACCGCACGCAGGGTCTCTCGCTTGCCTCCGAAGAGACGCTCGGACCGGACCGGGAACTGCTTGACGACCTCCTTCAGCTCCAGCAGCGCGGCTTCGGCTCCGGCTCCGGCCGTGGGTGCGGCTGATGCGGCAGTCATCGCGTCACCGATCCATCCCGGGCCGGAACGGGCTGTGCGCCGCTCGTGGAGAGCGCTTCGCGGGTGGCCGCTTCGCGCCGCCTGGCCGCACTGCTGTCGCTCGTGCCGGTGACATCCGGCGGGAGCCAGCACGCCGACAGGTGTTCCGCGCCGCCGTCTACCTGCTGGACGGGCGGCGCGTCGGTCAGGCAGCGTCGCATGACGTAACCGCAGCGCGGGTGGAACGGGCATCCGCTGGGAACGCGCAGCAAGCTCGGCGGCTGACCCGGGATGGAGCTGAGCAGCTCCCGGCGAGTGCCCCGCTGCGGGAGCGACCCGATCAGGCCCTCGGTGTATGGGTGGTGCGGCTCGTGGTACAGCGTGCGCTTGCCGGCGTACTCCATGAGCTTGCCTGCGTACATCACGACCACCCGTTCAGCGATGTCGGCGATCACGCCGAGGTCGTGGGTGATGAGGATGACCGCGGTGCCGAACTCCTGCTGCAACCGCTTGATCAGCCGCAAGATCTGCGCCTGGACGGTGACGTCGAGCGCGGTCGTCGGCTCATCCGCGATAAGCAGCTTCGGGTTGAGCGCCAGCGCCATCGCGATCATCGCCCGCTGCCGCATCCCGCCGGAGAACTGGTGCGGGTAGTCGTCCACGCGCCGCGCCGGAGCCGGGATGCCCACCAGGCCCAAGAGTTCGACGGCACGCGCACGAGCCTGCTTCTTCGTGACGGGTTCATGCGCCCGGATCATCTCCGTGATCTGCCACCCGACCCGGTATTGCGGGTGCAGGCTCGACAGCGGGTCCTGGAAGATCATGCCGATCTGCACTCCGCGGATACGCCGGAGATCGGCCTCCGACGCCTGGAGCAGCTCCGTCCCTTCGAACCGTGCGCTGCCCGAGACCCGCGCGCCTTTGGTCAGCCCGATGATCGTCTGGGTCGACACGCTCTTGCCTGACCCGGATTCGCCGACGATGCCCAGCGTCTGACCCGCCTCGACGGTGAAGCTCACGCCACGGACGGCGCGCAGCACGCCATCCTGCGTCGAGAATGAGACGTGCAGGTCGTCAACCTCTAGCAGTGCCATCAGCGGCCTCCCGGCTCGGTCCGGTCCGGGTAATGGGGAGCCGGCCTCATCCGTTGCTCAGCCACACGTTCGTGATGTCGTAGTTCTCGTTGATCGGCAGGTACACCGGGTTCATCACCTGCGAGGACTTGAAGAGCGGTACCTGGACGATGTCGAGCGGGACCAGCGCCGCATCCTTCATGGTCTGCACTGACGCCTCGTGCCAGAGCTCGGAGATCTTCGCGGTCGCCGTGCTTGGCTGCGTCAACGCCTGCTGCACGTAATTCTCGGTAACGGGGCTGTTGTAGTCGCCGTAGTCGACCGAGTTGGCCCCGTAGTTCTGCCCGTCGGTCATCGGCTCGAGCACCGACCGCCCGTTGATCCCGAACCAGTCCGGCACCCAGAACAGCAGGGCGATGTCCCACACACCGCGCTGCCCGCTCTGCGGGTTGGAGATGTAGTTGACCGTGAAGTCGGTCTGCGTGGCTGCGATCATCTGCACCTTCACCCCGGCCGCCTGGAGGTCGGCCTGCATCAGCTCGGCGATCTGCGGATTGTTGGAGGTGGTCGGGTAGAGGAGCTTCACCGTGATCCCGTTGGGGTAGCCGGCTGCGGCAAGCAGCTGCTTCACCTGCTGCGGGTCGCCCGCGTTACCCCCGGTGGGATAGAGGTCGAACGGCTGGTAGCCGGTGTCTATCGGGCCGAGGATCTGGCTGGCGGGCTGGGCGATCTTGGTGCCCCCGTACGCCTGAGCGATCGCCGTTTTGTTGATCGCATATTCCAGGGCCTGCCTGACCTTCACGTTCTTCATAGCCCCGTTCTGGTTGGGGCTCTGCTCGTTAAAAACGGCGTACAGGACGGCGTCGCTGGAGTTGACAGCCAGATCCGGGTTGCCCGTGAGACTGGGCAGGTCCGGAGTGGGTACCACGACATCCCAGCCAAGATCGACCGTGCCTGCCTCGAGCTGCTGCTGGACGGCTTGCGGTGTCTCGCCCTCGTTGATGACGATCTTGTTGACATAGGCCTTGCGGATCGGATCGCTGCTCGCCTTCCACACCGGGTTCCGCTGGAGGACGATCTGCACGCCGGGCTTGTAACCGGCGATCTCGTAAGGCCCATCCGAGAGCACATGGGCGTCGAACTGCGGGCTGTTCGGCACGTACTTCAGGTACTCGACCGGGACCGCGGAGGCGAAGGGCTCGGCGATGATGTCGAGGAAGTCGGCGGTCGGGTGAAGCAGGTGGAAGACGATCGTCGTCGAGTTGGGCGCGGAGACTCCAGAGATGCTGCGGGAGTTGATGAAGTTCGCGATCGCGGTTGCCGTGCCAGGGATCTTCGACTCAGCCTGGCAGTAGCCAGCCATTCCCACGATCGTGCTGGTGAAGTAGCCCGGGGCGCCCACGGGTGCGACCGGGTTGCACATGCGCTCGAAGCTGCGCACGAAGTCCTCAGCGGTCACCGGCCGCGCCGGTGCCGAGTTCCACATCACGCCCGGGCGCAAGTGGATCGTGTAGGTCAGGCCCCCGTCCGAGATGCCCCCGTTCTGCTCCGTCGGGATCACGCTCGCCACGTCAGGGACGGGCGTGTCGACCATCGCGGGGTTCGTGCTCGGCGGATAGCTGAAGAGCTGCCGCGTCCAGGCGCGCTCCTCGGTGTGGGTGTCGGTGTTGTAACCGGCAGTGGGGTCGAGAAAGTCGACATCCCCCACCCCCGCCAGCGTCAGGGTGCCTCCCCGCTGCGGGGCTGCTGATGCTGATGATGTCTGGCCCGACTGCCCGCTACACGCGGCTGCCAGGAACCCGCAGGTAGTGAGGGCTGCGATAGACACGCCCAGACGGCGACGTTGGTACACGGTTACGGTCCCTCCTCTGTACCGCTGGCCGCAACGCGAGCCAGCGGAACGCACCTCGACGACTTGCTATGAGCACCCCTGCCCGGTGCCGGGAACCAGGTCCGCGGGGAGGCACGAGCCACCCAGGTGGTCCTAGCGAGCAGGCCCAACCGCGTTGTTGACATTCCGAAGATTAGTTTGTTGACTAATAACGGTCAAGACCCCGCATGTCGGACATTGCCTGCCGGACAGTGCAAGCCCGGATGCAGCGGGTTAGGAGAAAAGGAAGCAGATGCTCTTTCAGCCGTCCGCGGCCATCGCGCGAGTCGCCCGAGCCTCGCTGCGCCCCCCCGGCGGGGCGGCAGCGCGGGGTGTCATCTCCCTCGCCCAAGGCGAGCCGGACTTCGCAACGCCGGAACCGATCGTCGAGGCCCTGTGTCGGGCGGTTCGGGCCGGCTACACGTATTACGGAGACATGAACGGTGACCCTGAACTGCGTGCGGCGATCGCACAGCGGGCTAGCCAGATCGCGGGCACCCAGTTCACTGAGCGCTCCGTACTGGTCAGCCATGGCGGCGCGGCGGCGATCACGGCGGCAATTCTGACCACGGTGAATCCTGGCGACCGCGTGGTGCTGCCCGAGCCGACCTACTCCCTGTATCTCGACGCGGTGGAA
Source organism: Trebonia sp. (assembly GCA_033854775.1). Taxonomy (GTDB): domain Bacteria; phylum Actinomycetota; class Actinomycetes; order Streptosporangiales; family Streptosporangiaceae; genus Trebonia. The sequence goes on along the minus strand of JAWWPV010000720.1, from coordinate 3,037 downwards.
CTCGCTGGCGGGCGCCCGGTATTCGTGCCGACGCGACCCGACCATCACCTCGATCTAGAACGCCTCGACGCGGCGCTCGACGGCGCGCGCATCATCGTCCTGTGCAACCCGGTCAACCCCACCGGCGTGGTCCTCGACGCGGCGGAACTCGACTGGCTCGGCCAGCGCCTCGGCGACACGGACACGCTCGTACTGGCCGACGAGGCCTACGCCGACATCGTTTATGACGGCACTCGCTTTACTTCCACGCTGTCCGTGCCATCGCTGCGCGAGCGACTGATCTACACGCAAACGCTGTCCAAGACCTACGCGATGACAGGCTGGCGGATCGGCTACGCGGTGGCCGCGGAACCGATCACCTCGGCTATGCGGCAGGTTCACCGCACTATGAACAGTTCGGTCAACTCAGCCGTCCAGCGCGCCGCCCTGGAGGCGATCAGGATCGGTCCTGTACTGGCTGCCCCGATGCTCCGGGCCTATCAGGAACGACGGGAGTTCGTCACCGCACGCATCGCCGCGATGGAATGCCTCGACGCCACCCGCCCAGACGGCGCTTTCTACAGTTTCGCGCGCTATTCAAGCCCGCTCCCCGCCGCCGAGGTCACTGCCCGGCTCCTGGCCGGGGGTGTCGCCGTGCGCTCGGGTCCGGAGTTCGGTCCCTCGGGCGAGGGCCATATCAGGTTGTCGTTCGCGACCAGCCTGCAGAACCTGGAGGAGGGGCTCGATCGGGTCGAGATCGTGCTAAAAGGGCTGTAGATGCGGGGACGAGAATGCCCTATAAAATGATTGTTACTTGTTGACATCAACATTGGGTGAGGATGCGGCGCGATGGCTAAAGGGGTTGAGGGGATCCGGCCGCCTCAGCGGCGTGGCCTGACTGAGCAGGTCGCCGACAGTATCAGGCAGGCGATCTTCAGTGGCTCGTTCGAGCTCGGCGATCATCTCAACGAAGCCGACATCGCCGACCGCCTGCAGGTGAGCAGGGGTCCTGTCCGCGAGGCGCTCATGCAGCTGAAGCAAGAGGGCATCGTGACGATGAAGTGGCATCGCGGCGCTCACATTATGGAGCTCTCGGCGGAGGACACTCGCGAACTCTCCTCGCTGCGCACCATCTTGGAGGTTTTCGCGATCAGGGAAGCGGCCAGCGCCGTAACGCCATCCGACCTCGATGTGATGAGCGGCGTGCTTACCTCCATGGCACAGGCAATGGAGGTGCAGAGCGACTTCGACATGATCCAACTGGATGTCGAGTTCCATGACAAGCTCTATCGCGCCGCACACCACGAGCGGCTCTGGAACGCGTGGAACTCCATCCGCTCACAGGTAACGCTGTCGCTTCTGGTCAAGCGGCATACGTCCAACGAATACTACCGAGACAAGGTCATAGCAGAACACCAAGAGCTCTTCGATGCGGTCAGGTCCCGCGATGCCGAGGCCTGTGAAAAAGCGATCAGGGAACATCTCTCCGCCACCTACGACCGGCTCGTCGCGAGCTTCAAGGACTCCGGCGAGATCCACGGCCAGTACGCCGACCAGCCGAATAGCTGATCCCTCCTGCGCAACCCTCGAGCTCCGACCCTGGGCGCAGTTGCTCCCAGTACGCGAAACGAGCGTCAGAGGGCCGTGGCTCTGCGCGTTGCTGCTTCACCTCGGGGAGCGTCGGCATCGAGAACACGAGCCAAGAATCGTGCCCAGCCTCGTCGAGCGGTGGCTGGACCACAATGTCCTCACTGGCCAGGAGCTTGCTAACCATCTCCCGGCGACCTGGCGACCACGCCTGAAAGCCGAACAGGTCCTTGAAACGGTGGCCGCAATTTCCGCGATCCACGCTGGCTGCACCGGCACGGCCGGGCGGACCGAGAACGCCCAGGTCGCGGCGTACCTGGCCTATGCGGCCGCGGCCGGGGCCGCGTTCACCGGCCGGGCGCTGTACCTGCCCCGGTCCTGGACGTCCGATCCGGCCCGGTGCCGGGCCGCCGGGGTGCCTGACGGCACGGCGTTCGCCACCAAGCCCGCGCTGGCCAGACAGAAGATCACCCGCGCGCTGGATGCCGGGACGCCTGCAGCGTGGGTGACCGCCGACGGTCTACGGCCAGGACCCGGCGCTACGAGCCCAACTGGCCCGCCGCGGGACCGGCTACGTCGTGGCCATACTCCCCCACCCGGAATCCAGCTGCACTGGTCCCGATGGCGACGACGACATCAGGCCACAGCCCGCGCCTGCCACTACCGCCGAACAGCCCTCGACCTCCGATGATCACGAAATGTCGCTGGAGGATTAAGCGTCAGATCAGTCAGTGAAAGACCAGCACTCCGGCGACGATCAAGACCTGTACCCCGGCGACCACTCCACCGATTGAGCTAAGCGCGCCGCTGACAGATCTACTTGTCCTGAGGACAGCCCTCCCCCCGGCCGGGGTGAATGTCTGCTTGAGGCGTTGCCACTTGTGTTGCCGGATGGAACATCCGCGCAGCAACCCGTGCGAGTTTTTCCGACACCATTCGCCCTTCCGGGTCTCCGCTCCACACGACACGGGAGCTTGGAGTAGGAAGTATCCGAGAGCAGCCAGAGACAAGGCCAAAATCACGGCCAGCCCAAGACCGTGCAGGAAATATCCGGCTACGGCGATGACGATAGCTAGGTAACCCCAGTAACGGGTCAAGAGCTGCGTGAGAGGTTTCACGTGCGGAACGTACGTCTAGTTGGACTACTTGTCGAGCGTGATTCCATCACATGAGGGAATAACTGGGAAGATCTGATGGACTGGTGAAGTGGCGGAATGCGCTACCCCCAGACGCCGGGTGACGCCCTGGCGCTCATGGCCGACGGACTCATTAGTTTGAGCACCTCGATGCGAACTAGAGGCAGGCAGGTCTATGCGAGTCAACCTGGCTGGTCAGGCGGCTTTCGCCAGTTATTAGCGGGTCAACTGAGGTCGGTGCGGTTGCTGCATTTTACTGCTGCACTACTGGCAGGATTGACGCTTAATTGTCAGATCAGTTTGCGTGATATCTGACGGTTAAGTGTCAACCTCAT
>JAWWPV010000719.1:0-4314 GCA_033854775.1 Trebonia sp. | reverse complement strand
TGAGCAGGCCTACTCGCTTCGACTGCTCGGTCATCCGCCGGCCGGCGAGGACGCCGAGACCGGCGAGGGCGAGGAGGCCGAGCAGCCATCCCCCGACTCCCAGGGCCACCTGCTCGATCCCGATCAGTGCGTTGATCGCGCTCTGGATGCTTTGCCAGGTAAAGGTGCCCGGGTGCTGGGCCACGAAGGCCGGAGCCTGTGCGGGGTCCGCCAGCTTCAGGTTGAGGAGGTAGGCGAGAGGGGCGCCCGACCCGGCGAGACCTGCCACGGCCGAGCGGGTGAGCCACACGAGGCCCATGTTCGGGACTCCCTGACCTCTTTGAAGGGAGCGGCCGATTGCCGCGAAGGGGCAGGCGATGTGGCAGAGGCTGCTGGGGTAGGGCGGGATGGCGGCTGTCACGGCGATCCCGGCCACCCGGAACGACCGGCCGCCGACACGGATGTTGTCGCCGACGTGAACGCCAAGCGCATCGGCGAAGCCGCGCTCGATCACCACCGCGCCCGGGCGGATCCAGCTCCCTTGGGTCACCTTCGGCTGGTCCACTGGGGCCGGCGCCTGGTCTCGCCCTTCGGCCACCACGTCCACCGTGTGCCCCCGGAACCGGACGGCGCTATAGGCCGCTGGGTACGGCCCGCTGTGGGCGGTCACACCGGGTGCCTTGGTCAGCGAGGCGACGGCCGCCGCCAGTTGCGCGGAACTCACCGGCTGAGCTGGCCCGGGGCCGCCGAAACCCTCGATAGCGACGACATCCGGGCCGGCTGTGGCCAGCCGGGTCTGCTGGTACGGCTTGTTGGTCACCCCGCTCAGGGCGAACGCCACCGTCAGGGTGGTCGCAGCCGCCGCGATGACCAAGAACACCATCAGGGCCTCAACCGGGCGGCGTCGGAGGTCCCGGGCAGCGAGCCGCGAGATGAGCACGACCTGGCCTTTCATTCGCCCCCCAGCCCGATGAGCTTCCCGAGGTCGCCCCTGCTGCCGCCCGTCATTCTCGTCTCGTCAACGAATGCGCCGTCACGCATGGAAATCAGGCGATCAGCGGTGGCGGCGACGCGCTGCTCGTGAGTGACGATGACCAGGGTCTGGCCGGATTCGTGAAGCGACTCGAAGAGCCGGAGCACCCCGACGGTGGCCGAACTGTCGAGGTTGCCGGTCGGCTCATCAGCCAACACGATCGTTGGCTGGCTGATGAGTGCCCGTGCGATGGCGACCCGTTGGCGCTGGCCGCCCGAGAGGGCCGAAGGCAGGAATCCGGTCCGGTCTGCGAGTCCTACCTGTTCCAGCAGTTGCCTCGCCCGCGTCCGGGCGGCTTTCGGTGAACGCCCCGCCAGCAGTCCCGGCAGCTCCACGTTCTCGATGGCTGTCAGCTCATCCATGAGATAGAAGCCCTGGAAGACGAAGCCAATCGCCGTGCGGCGAAGATGGGCGAGCGCACGCTCACTGATGCCATTGACACGGTCCCCTGCGAGGTCGATTTCTCCAGCTGACGGCCGCTCGAGGCCTCCGAGGAGATGCAACAGGGTGGACTTGCCGCACCCGCTCGGGCCCATGATGGCCACCGTCTCACCAGGGACGACATCGAGGTCAACGCCGTCAACGGCACGAACGAGTGCCGCCCCCGAGCCGAACGTCTTGCAAAGACCCGAGGCCCGCAGCACCGGCCGCGTCGATGTCATGACCCATCCCTTCGACGGGCCCAGCTCCGCTCGCATGCCTCCAGCCAGCGAAGGTCCGCCTGGAGCCGCAACACGACTCCCTCCAGCAACAAGGCCGCATTGGAGTGGTCCGGCTCCCCCATGGCAGCCCGCTGTGCGTCTCGCAGCCGCCGCAGCAGCTCGCGTCGCTGGGTGTCGATGATGCTGACCGGGTCAGCCAGCCCCGCCTGGGTGGCAGCAACGAGCTTGAGGTGGAACTCTGCCAGGTCGGGCCTCGGCCAGCTCACCTCCGACAGCCACTGGAAGACCCGCTCCTGACCGGCCGGGGTCAAGTAGTACACCTTCCGTTCGGCCCGCTGAGTGCGACCCCCGGGTGGCTCATCGAGGGCCACCATGCCCGTCTTCTCCAGACGGCCGAGAGTGACGTAGATGTGCCCGGCATTCAGCCCTTCGCCCAGGGAACCGAGGGCTTCCTCGAGCCGAGCGCGCAATTGATAGCCCTGCGAGGGCTCCTTGGCCAACAGCGCCAGGACAACTTCCTGCTGCATGCAAGCTCCATCCATCTAACGGTTAGGCTTAACCTAACGGTTAGATACGAAGGCGTCAAGCGCAGGTAGCAAGACCATGAGCCCGAAGCTGGACGCAGGTCGTAGGACGAGTCCGCAGCGACCACCATCCCCGGCGCATCGGCATTCAGTACGCCGCCGTCGTTCTCCAAACGGAGGCCAATCGAAGACGCGCCTTCGACTAACTCAAGGCCCAAGTGCGGCCGCGTGCGAAAATAATCAACCGTTCTGAGTAGAACGCCCTCGTTGGGCCGTTATGCATCGCTGCGGTCTATCAGGACCGCCCGCACATGCCGCGATGAAGTGCGGATGTCGGCATCTACGTCCCGTGGTCCCCTGGTCGGGCGCGGCGGGAGGTCGACCGGCCGCTGCTGCTGCGGGGCGCGGATGGCGCCGGGGGACGTGGCAACCCGGCGCGCTGATCCTCCTCAGCTTGCCCGGCTGGGACCGGCTCCGTGAGCAGCCGGAGCAGTCCGTCGGCGAAGAAGCGGCCGAAACGGTCAGGCGGCCAGCTGCGTGCTGTGGTGACGCGGTCAAAGACGGCCGGGTCCATTAGCAGCCACACGATGTCGATGGCCTCGGAGCGGTCGAGGTCGGCACGCAGAGGTGTCTTCTCGGTGAGGCCGTCGACGATCCAGCCGGCCGTCACGGCGCGCTGGGCGCTCAGCTGCTGGGCGAGCGGGACCAGGCGGTCATCGCTGCGAGCCCCTTCGAGGGCGGCGAGCACCAGCGCGTCCGACCGCTCGGCGGCCGGTACGAGGATCGTGGCCACCGCATCGAGGAAGGCCGTGGCGTCGGGCGCCGCCCGGGCCGACGCCGCCCACGGGCGCTCGAGCACGGGCATCGGCTCGTCGTCGCCGGCGATGGCGACGTCGATCGCCGCCTTCAGCAGGTCGGGCTTGGTCGGGAAGGCGAGCTCGACGGCGGCCACTGACACTTCTGCCGCCGCGGCCACCGCGGCGACGGTCGTCCCGGCGTAGCCGTGGGTGCGGAACAGCTGGGTTGCCGCCTCGAGGATCCGGGCCCGGGTGCGGCGGGCCTGTGCCTGGCGCAGGGGCGAGCGATACGGACGGCGGCCGGACTGGGGCGCCGCGGGAGTCGAGCCGGCCATCGTGTTCACTAGGCTGTTACCCTAGCGAATCGTGGCGGCACCGAGGAGGGCCCTATGGACGTGGTAGCGAGCGGCCATCCCCCGGTAGAGCCGTGCGTCGAGATCCAGCTGTCGGTCCGCCACGGCCGCGAGGCCGTGACGTTCTACGAAGCTGCGTTCGGGGCGCAGACGTGCTTCCGCCTCGGCGGGACCGACGAGCTCCCCGAGGTGGTAGCGCAGCTCCAAGTCGGCTCGACCCGGTTCTGGGTGGAGGACGAGTCGCCTGAGCACGGGAACTTCAGCCCCCAGACCCTTGCGGGTGCGACCACACGGCTGCTACTCGTCGTCGACGACCCGGCGGCAGCCCTCGGCCGGGCGTTGGCGGCCGGCGCTCACGAGGTCCACCCGGTGGCCGAGGTCTACGGCTGGCTGCTCGGCCGGGTGGTCGACCCATTCGGCCACCACTGGGAGATCGGACGCCCGCTCGGACCGTGGCCGCCGGCCCGCGGAGACGGAAAGGAGCACCCATGAGGAACAACCGCTCGGTGCCACCAGCGACGGTCGTGCCGGTACTCGTCTACCCCGACGTGCGCGCCGCAGTGGCCTTCCTGAGCGCCGCCTTCGGCTTTGCCGAGCGCACGCGGATCGGTGAGAGCCATCGGGCCCAGCTGGCCGTCGGCGACGACGGTGCCGTGATCATCGCCGACGTCGGCGGCGAGCGGCGCCCGCCGCAGCCAGGCGGGGTCACCCACGTCGTCCGGGTGCGGGTCGCCGACGTACACGCGGCGTTCGCCCGCGCCCGTGACCATGGCGCCGTCGTGCTCGAGGCGCCGGTCGAACGGGAGTACGGCGAGCGGGACTGCACTCTCGAGGACCTCGCCGGCCACCGCTGGCAACTGGCCGAGGCGGTGGCGGACGTGGCCCCAGAGGAGTTCGGCTGCGAGACCGTCAGCCCATGGCCCGCCTATGAGGCGGGCAACACCGGCTGAGCGGCGGGGGTTCACG
>JAWWPV010000718.1:0-3002 GCA_033854775.1 Trebonia sp. | reverse complement strand
GGGGGGCGCATCGGCCTTGGCGGGCGGGAGCTCACCGTTCTGCACACCCCCGGCCACTCCCCGGACTCACTCTGCCTGCTCGACGAGCGGGCCGGCCTGCTGTTCGCAGGTGACACGCTGATCACCGGTGACTTCTGGGCGCACACGCCGGATACCGAGATCGAGGTGTTCGCGGCCACGCTGCGCAGGCTCGCGGACCAGCTAGCGGACGGGCTGAGTGCGATCTACCCGGCCCACACCCTCCGCTACCGTGCCCGGCCGGGCCTGCTGGCGGCGGCGGCCGACGCCTTCGAGGCCATCGTGGACGGCACGAGCGCGGGCACGCCGGGCGCCGACCTGCTGCGCAGGCCGGCGTTCCGGCACGAGTTCGCGGAGTTCACCGTGCTCCGTCCGCTGGAGGTCTCATGAGCACCGCCGGCGCCGGGGCAGCGGCGGCGCCGGCATAGGCTGGCCGGGACATGGGCGCGTATGTGACCAGCTACACCGAAGACATCGGGCTGCGCCTCGGCGGCGCGATCCGCGCCCGGCGCCGCCTGCTGGGGATGACCCTCGTGGAGGTCGCCGCGACCGCGGGCCTGTCACATCCGTTCCTCAGCCAGCTTGAGCGGGGCCTGGCCCGGCCGAGCATGCGGTCGCTGACGGCGATCGCCGCCACCCTGGGCACCACCGCGCAGGCGCTCATGGCCGAGTCCGAGCTTCCCGTCACACCGGACAGCGCCCCGGACACGGAGCCGGTGAGCGTCGTCCGGCGGGCCGCGGACGAGGCCCCGCCCGTCGACTCGCCGGGCGGCTCGGTGCGCCCGCTCGTGCGTGGCGAGCGCGCGATGCTGCCGGTGGAGTACATCGGCGCGCCGCGCGAGTTCGACGAGTACATCAGCCACGACGGCGAGGAGTTCGTCTACGTGGCGTACGGGACGATCGAGGTGGACATCGAGGGCGAGCTGTACGTCGCCTCGCCCGGCGACAGCGTCTACTACGCCGGTGGCCTCAGGCACCGCTGGCGTGCCCTGAGCGACGAGGAAGTGCGGCTGGTCGTCGTCCAGCAGAACCGCCCCGGCGAATTAACGCGGCTGAGTTAGCGCCGCGGAAACACCTGGCTGACGCGGCCGTGACATTCGCCGCCGAGGATGTTGATGACATCAACATCGTCGGCGGCGTCGTCGGAAGGCAGGCATAGTGCGCGTCGGGGTCTTCATGTTCGGCGGCGTCGAGATGCCCGACGCCGGGCTAGCCGGCCCGCCGCCGCTCGACCGCCGGTACGGCGAGGAAGCCGTCGACCGCGCCCATCATGAGCTGCTGGCCTGCGGAGAGCTGGCAGAGCGCCTTGGCTACGACAGCTTCTGGCTGACCGAGCACCACTTCCAGCACGAGGGCTACGAGGTGGTGCCGAACGGCCTGCTGTTCTCCGCGTTCCTGGCCGCCCGCACCACCAGGCTGCGGATCGGCACCATGTTCAACGTGGTGGGGCAGTGGCACCCGCTCCGGCTCGCCGAGGACTTCGCGCTGCTACACAACCTCTCCGGCGGGCGCGGCATCCTCGGCGTGGGACGCGGCACGGTCCCGCGCGAGATGCTGCCGCTCACCGCGGGCCGGGTATCGGTCGGCTCCTACGACAACCCGTCGGCCGCCGAGGCGGACGGGATCAATCGCGAGGTCACCGAGGAGAGCCTGGACGTCCTCCAGCTCGCCCTGCGGCAGGAGACCTTCAGCTACGCGGGCAAGCACTTCTGCCTGCCGCCGCCGGGAATCCCGGACCGGGGCGGCGAGGTCGCGGAGCTGACGCTGGTGCCGCGCCCCGCCTACCCCTTCGAGACCTGGCAGGCCGTGACTAGCCCGCCGACCCTGGCGGCGGTGCCGTCGCGCGGCCTCGGCGGCGTCTTCTGGCTCAAGGAGCGCCGCCGGCTCGCCGCCGACTGGCACGCGTTCGCCGGCACCTACCAGCGGGCGCACGGCCGCCCGCTGCGCAGGGGCGAGAAGCGCATGCTGGTGCTCAACGTGGCCGTCGGCGACACGAGGGAGCAGGCCATCGCCGGGGTCCGCGACGGGCACGACGAGTTCTGGCGCTTCCTCGCTCCCTACGGCTGGGGCCGAGGCTACGCCGGGCCCGACGGGCGGCCGGCGGGCGGCGACTTCGTGCCGACGCTCGAGGACTCGATGGCCCAGGGACCGTGGGCGGTCGGCACCGCCGCCGACGTCGCGGCGGCGATCGGGGTGCTCGACGACCTGCTCGGCCTAGCCGACCTGGTGATCTTCCCGGCCATGCCCGGTGACAGCTACGAGCGCGCGAAAGAGCAGATCACGCGCTTCGCCGAAGAGGTTCTCCCGCTACTGCCAGCAGATACCGAGGTGACGCCTTGACCCGTCTATGGACAGAACTAAGGGCCCCGGAGTTCGGTGAGCTGACCCCGGACACGATCGCGATCCTGCCGGTCGGGTCGGCCGAGCAGCACGGCCCGCACCTGCCGCTTAACACCGACTTCGTGGTCGCCGACTCGCTCGCCCGCGACGTGGTGGCCGGCCACGGCGGCGACCTCGGCCTCCTGCTGCTGCCGTCGATGGCGGTCAGCAAGTCCAACGAGCACGCCTGGTCCCCAGGGACGCTGTGGCTATCGGCCGCCACCCTCCTGACCGTGCTCGACGAGATCGCGCGGTGCGTGGCCACGACGCCGGTCCGCAAGCTGGTCTTCCTCAACGGCCACGGCGGCAACAGCGCGCTGCTCCAGGTCGCGAGCAGGGACGTGCGGCTGGCGTACGGCCTGCGGACGTTCGTCATGCACCCGTCGGTACCGCCGGACCAGGGGGGCACGTCGCCCGCGGCCGAGCTGGGCATGGGCATCCACGCGGGCGTCGAGGAGACCTCGGTCATGCTGCACCTGCGGCCCGACCTGGTACGGCTGGAACTCAGCCAGCGCAGCGTGCCCGAGCACCTGGCCGACTTCAAGAACGTCCGCTTCGGCGGCTCCGTGTCCTTCGGCTGGCTGAGCAACGAATTCGGCACCGAC
>JAWWPV010000717.1:0-9729 GCA_033854775.1 Trebonia sp. | reverse complement strand
GGGTCGTCGCCGATCCGCAGCACCAGCGCGTAGGCCATCGCGCCTGCCGTGGCGATGGGCGCCGCCTCCCTGTCTCCCGGCAGGTTCAGCCGCAGCAGCTCACCGAACGCGATCAGCGCGCCGAACGCCACCGCCGCGTGGACGTCCTGGACACCGCTGACCGCGGTCTGCGCGACCGACCAGATGATCAGCAGCCCGGCGAACGCGACCAGGGGCCATTGACCGGAGTCAAGTGCCTGCCTGGGCAGCCCGCGCGGCTCGTACCATCGGCCCGCCACCGCGTCAGAGGCTCTCGATGGTGCGCAGCGGCTCTTCCGCGGGCACGGGCTCGGGCGCCGTCCAGCCGTCCCGCTCGATCGCCGCGACGAACGCGTCCACGAAGGCCGGGTCGAACTGCTTGCCCGCCCACTTGCGCAGCTCGGCGATTGCCTCGGGAACCGGCCGCGCGCCCCGGTAGGAGCGGTCGGAGGTCATCGCGTCGAAGGCGTCCGCCACTCCGAGTACCCGGGCGAACTCGGGTATCTCGTCGCCCGCCAGCCCCATCGGGTATCCCCTGCCGTCGATCCGCTCATGGTGGTGCATGATCCCGGCGAGCGCCTCGTCGAGGAAGCCGATCTCCCGCACGATATCGAGCCCGCGCATCGGGTGGAGCTGGACGGCGGCGTACTCATCGTCGGTGAGTGAGCCGCGCTTCTGCAGCACCGAGGTCGGCACCCCGAGCTTGCCCACGTCGTGGAGCATGCCCGCGTAGCGGATCGCCCCCACCCGCTCCGGGCGCATCCCGATCTCCGAGGCGATCATCACCGCGCCGCGCGACACCCGCTCGCTATGCCCCCTGGTGTAGAAGTCCTTGGTCTCCACGGCCTGGCACAGCGCGCTGACCGTCGCCTCGTAGGCCCGCTGCTGCGCGGCGAACTGCGCCACCGCCCAGCGCGCCACGAACACGGGGATCAGCACGAGAACCGGGGTGAACGGCCCGAGAACCGACCAGAGCGCGGCGATCAGCACGCCGAACGCGCCGTACCCGAGGTCGGTCAGCCACAGCTTGAAGTCGAGCCCGACCCGCGCCGCCGCGCCGCCCGGTTCCCCGGTCAGCCAGAACACGCCGTGCAGGAGCATGAAGTTGACGGCCACGTGCACGACGGCCGCCGCGGCGAACGGCCCGATGAGGCCGGGGAAGGAGCTCTGCCCCGGCGTGCCCACGTGCCCGCCGGACGCGAGGAAGGCGCGGCCGGCGAGGTAAGCGCTGAGCGCGTACATGCCGGTGTTAAACAGCCGCTGGACGACGGACGGCCCGCGCCGGATGCCCAGCAGCGTGCCGCAGCTGACCACCACCGCGCCGACCGGGCCGCACAGCACCACCGCGGCCAGCGACGCCATGGTGTTGGCCGACCAGGCGAGTCCGCGCGCGTTCAGCAGGGTGGCGGAGGACTCACAGGCGACCAGGAGCAGGCCGAGCACCCCGATCTGGCTCCAGTCGAGCCCGGTATACGGCCCCTTGGCGAGCACGATAACGGCGGCGGCGATGACCGCGCCGATATAGAGCCACGCGATGCGCGAGAGCTTGTCCACGCTCACCCCTCGTAGCCACCCGCCGTTGACCCGAATCGCACTTATCGCCGTCGCTACCCCCAGGAGACCCCGGAAGTCCTCATTAGGACAGTCCTCCCTCGCGCGCAAAATGCCAACGACCGCCTACGTCGCGCCGCCGATGTCAGGATAACGTGGCCGCGCTGATTAGCGCAGACCTAAAACCTGATCACCGACGACCCGTAAGCGGTCGTTTACGTCATTGGGGCTTATTCAGTAACTTCTATCTCGGCCTGCACCTGCTTGATTCGCACCAGCACCTTGCCGCGCAGCTCGCTCGGCACCGGGTCGCATCCGCAGTGCTTGGCGACGAGGCGTTTCACCGCCTCCTCGAGGCCGTACTCGCGCAGGCACGGCCCGCACTCATCGAGGTGCTGGCGAATGTGGTCGCAGTCCTCTTCCGATACCTCGCCATCGAGATACCAGTAGACCCGGTCGAGTACCTCGCTACATGGCGTCTCGTGGGGCTTTCCGCAGCTCATTGCCCACCCTCCTCGGCATTCGCCCGGACCAGGCCCTGCTCGGCGGCGTAGTCCTGTAGCAGCTCCCGAAGCTGCCGGCGGCCGCGGTGAAGGCGCGACATCACGGTACCGATCGGTGTCCCCATAATGTCGGCGATTTCCTTATATGCGAACCCCTCAACGTCGGCGAGGTAGACCGCGATCCTGAACTCTTCCGGCAGCGACTGGAGCGCCGTCTTGATATCGGAATCGGGCAGTCTTTCCAGCGCCTCGGTCTCCGCCGACTTGAGGCCGCCGGAGGTATGCGACGCCGAGCGCGCGAGCTGCCAGTCCTCGACCTCGTCCGCGCCCGACCGCTGCGGTTCACGCTGCCGCTTGCGGTAGGTGTTGATGAAGGTATTGGTAAGGATCCTGAAGAGCCAGGCCTTAAGGTTCGTCCCCTGCTGGAACTGATGGAAGGACGCGTACGCCTTGGCGAACGTCTCCTGTACGAGGTCCTCAGCGTCCGCCGGGTTCCGCGTCATCCGGAGGGCGGCGGAGTACAGCTGGTCCAGGTATGGCATGACATCTGACTCAAAGCGCTCGCCGCGCTCGGCAAGTCTCTCAGGCACGGGCGTCTCTGGCACGGGACCCACCCCCTCTCGGTAACCGTAAGAGGATACCTTCCCCAGCCGGCGGGCGGCGGGCCGGCGTGGCGGGGCGAGTGTTGGTGAGGCTGTGGCCATGGTCCGTAAAACACCGGCCCGCGTCCCACAATTCCGCGTTCCCGCGGATGGAACCGCCGGACCGGGGAAGGGTACTACCCGTGGGGCGCAGCGGATGAGGCGCCCGGCCAGGAGTAACCCCGTGCAGCCGCTATCCCCCGGGGGGGCGACCCCCCGAACCCCCCGAGGGCATGTCCGATTGGCGGACAAGGATAGTGGACATGCCAGCGCCGGGGCCGAGCAGGACACCGGTCCTGCCGCTGGCTACCCCCGCTTCTACGCTGCCGTCGCCCTCGCCCAGCTCACGAGCTGGCTGCCGGGCGGCAGCCGGTTCCTCATCGACATATCCGGCCCTGGCGCGCGCACCGCGGAGGTGGCCGCCGGCGCCGGGCACAGCGTACTGCGCGTCATCGGCCCGGAGACGCCGGTCCCGCCGCCCGTGGCGGCCCATGAGGCAAGCGGCCGGCTGTCCACCGTGACCGCCGACGGGACCGGCCTCGAGTTCCTGCCCGACGGCTGCGCCGATGGCGTGATCGCCGAAGAGCGCACGCTCTCACTGCGGCTGGGCGCAGAAGACCTTGTCACCGAGATCGCGCGCGTGCTCCGCCCCGGCGGGCAGGTGCTCGCCTGCGTGGACTCACTCACCTTCGGCATGGCGCTGCTCGCCGAGCAGCACCGGTGGCCGCACCTGGTCGACGTGCCAAACGCCGACGTGGTGCTCATCCCGTGGCCGGACGGCACCATCACCCGCTGCTACGGCGCCGAGCAGCTGCGCGAGCTGTTCACTGGCAGCGGCCTCGAGGTGAGCTGGATCAGGCCGCGCACCGTGCTCTCGCCGCAGACGGTTGGCTACCTGCTGGCCCGGGACCCCTCCAGCTTCCGTCAGCTGGTCAAGGCGGAGCTACGCGCCCGTTCTGATGACTCGGTGGGCGCTCAACTAATCATCAGTGCCGTCCGCGGTGGGGCTCCGCCCCCATAACCTGCGACGGTCCCGTTTTGTTTGGCAGGGGACGCATCTTGCGGTAGCCGGCCGGGCTTCTAGTCGCTCCTCAGGTACCGGGCCCGCGCAGTCGACGCAGCGGCCGTAGCTGCCGTCGTCCATCCTGGCGAGCGCCGCGATGACCTCGGCGCGCTGTGCCACCGCCGTCTGCACCGAGGCGGCATTCCTGTCCGCCTCGGTCAGGTTCGCGCCAGCGTCGCCCGGCTCCGCGCCACCACCCCTGACAAGGTGGTGTTCACCCAGCAGTACCGAAACCGTCCTGTCCAGGTCGGCGCGCATTTCCTCTAGGCGCTTACGGGCAACGCTGATTTCCATCGGGGCGGTCCTCAGGGTGAAGGGAGGTCAAGCGGGTGACGAACCGGGCGGCTCCGCGTCACCGGGGGGTTCGATCAGGGACGGTCCGTTGTTCCGCACGGAGTTGACGGCCGTCGAGACGGGGTGCGACGCCAGGCCACCCGACCCCGAGGAGGTCGCGGGGCGCATGACCGAGAGCATCAGCTCTTTGTCGTTGTTCGCCGGGTCGAGCCAGTCCGCCCAGCTCTCCGGCGCGATGGCCATCGGAGTCCGGTCATGGATCCGGCCGATCTCGTCGGTGGCCTGCGTCGTGATGATCGACCCTGACCAGTACCAGGCGTCCTCGTGGTCCTCGGGGACCTGCGGGTTCCGCCACAGCTCGTAAAGGCCGGCGAAGGCGAGGATGCCGCCGTCCGTCCGGTAGATGTAGAAAGGCTTCTTGGCCTTTCCCTCGGTGATCCACTCGTAGTATCCGTCCGCGGGGATCAGGCAGCGGCGCTTCGCGAACGCGGCGCGGAACGCGGGCTTGACCGCGACCGTCTCTGACCGCGCGTTGATCATGCGGGCGCCGCCCGAGGTGTCCTTCGCCCAACTCGGCACCAGGCCCCACCGGACGAGCCTTAGCTCTCGTTCTTCCTTGTGCTCAAGGACCGTGTAGATGCGCTTTGTCGGCGCGACGTTGTAATCCGGCTCCCGGTCGGCGCCCACGGTGTCACGCGTGGCGGCGAACTCCTCAAGGAGCTCAAGCCGCTTTCTGGCTGAGACGAACCGACCGCACATGCGACCTTCCCCTTATGGCCCGGTACACGCCGGATTGGAGCTACTTAACCGCAAAACGACACCGGCAAACCCGGCGCGTGGTCTCGGTGAACCCTTTCGGTCCTGCTCACCAGGATTAAAGGATTCATCCGTTACCCGCGTCAGCCGATACCCTCAAGGTTATGGACTCCGGACGCTGGCGCGCCCCTGCGGCGCACGGACCGGTGCGCGCGACGCTGCGGCTGCCCGGTTCGAAGTCGATAACTAACCGTGCGCTCATCCTGGCCGCCTTGAGTGACTCGCCGTCGGTGGTCCGCGGCGTGCTCAAGGCCAGGGACGCCGCCCTGGCCGTCGGGGCGCTGCGCGCGCTCGGCTGCGCCATCCAGGAGCACGGCACGGATGTCGGCGTCCACCCGGGCAGCCCGGCCCAGGGCGCGGCGCTGAGCGTCGACGTGGGCAACGCGGGGACGGTCATGCGCTTCCTGCCCGCGGTCGCGGCGCTGACCCCGGCGGCGGTCGCGTTCGACGGCGACCCCAGGGCGCGGGAGCGGCCGGTCGGCGCGCTGCTGTCCGCGTTGCGCATCCTCGGCGTGTCGATCGACGACGGCGGGCGCGGCGCGCTGCCCTTCACCGTGCACGGCAGGGGAAGCGTGCCAGGCGGGCCGGTGACACTGGACGCCTCCGGGTCCTCGCAGCTGATCTCCGGGCTCCTGCTCGCCGCGCCGCGCTTCGCGGCGGGCGTGGAGGTGCGGCACTCCGGCCCGCCGGTCCCGTCGCTGCCGCACATCGAGATGACCGTCCGGATGCTCCGTGACGCCGGCGCGTCCGTTGAGGTCGGCGCGAGCGCACGCCCTGACCACTGGGTTGTCCGGCCCGGGCGACTGAACCTCGGGGACTTCACCGTGGAGCCCGACC
Organism: Trebonia sp.; assembly: GCA_033854775.1. Classification (GTDB taxonomy): domain Bacteria; phylum Actinomycetota; class Actinomycetes; order Streptosporangiales; family Streptosporangiaceae; genus Trebonia. Next base: position 4,006 of record JAWWPV010000717.1, on the reverse strand, counting down.
TGTCCAACGCGGGCCCGTTCCTCGCGGCCGCACTGGTCACCGGCGGCTCGGTGACGATCCGCGACTGGCCCTTGGTCTCGCTCCAGGCGGCGGACGCGATCTTGGACGTGATCACCCAGCTTGGCGGCTCGGTCTCGCACGGCGATTCCGGCCTCACCGTCACCGGGCCGGGGGTGATCAACGGGATCTCGGCTGACCTGCGCGACATCCCGGAGCTGTGCCTGCCGCTCACCTCGGTCGCGGCGTTCGCTTCCGGCCCGTCGACGTTCACCGGCGTCGGGCACACCCGCGCGCAGGAGACCGACCGGCTGGCCGCGATCGCCAAGGAGATCAACGCGCTTGGCGGCGACGTGACCGAGCTGCCCGACGGGCTGTCGGTCACGCCGCGGCCACTGCGGGCACCCGCCGGGCACGCGTTCGAGAGCTACGACGACCACCGGATGGTGATGGCGGGCGCCGTGCTCGGCCTCGGCGTGCCCGGCATCGAGGTGCTGAACGCGGCCACCGTCGGCAAGACGTTCCCCGACTTCACCACCCTGTGGGAAGGGCTCGTCCGGGGGGATGACTCCTGAGGCAGCCGTCATCCTACCGGGACGAGGACGACGTCCGGGTCCGCGCGGGCCGCGGCTCTAAGCCGCGCACCAGGCGGCGCCCGGCGCACGAGTCCGCGCCCGAGGCGTTCGTCGCCAGCGTCGACCGGGGCCGCTACGGGTGCGTGCTTGAGGATCCCGACGGCCCAGGCAGCGACGCCGGGTCCGGCGACGGACGGCTTGTCACCGCCATGAAGGCCCGCGAGCTCGGCCGCGGCTCGGTGGTCGTCGGCGACCGGGTCGCCCTGGCGGGCGACGTGTCCGGTGCGGCGGGAACGCTCGCCAGGATCGTCCGGGTCGAGGAGCGGACCAGCGTGCTGCGCCGCTCCCCCGACGACACCGACCCGCTGGAACGGGTCGTCGTGGCGAACGCGGACCAGATGGTCATCGTCTCCGCGCTCGCCGACCCGGAGCCCAAGACGCGCTTCATCGACCGGTGCCTGGTCGCGGCCTACGACGCGGGCCTCGACCCGCTGCTTGTGCTGACCAAGTCCGACCTCGCCCCGCCGAGGAAGCTCCGCGCGTTCTACCGGCCGCTCGCGATCCCGATGCTGACTACGCAGCAGCCGCTGCCCGCGCAGACGCTGACCCGGCTGCACAAGGCGCTCGACGGCCGGATCAGCGTGCTCATCGGCCAGTCGGGAGTGGGGAAGTCATCGCTGGTCAACGGCCTCGTGCCGGACGCGGGTCGCGCGGTCGGCCTGGTCAACGCCGTGACAGGCAAGGGACGGCACACCTCGTCGTCCGCGATCGCGCTGCGCCTGCCGGAGGATTCCGGCTGGCTGATCGACACCCCGGGGGTGCGCGGCTTCGGCCTTGGCCACGTCACGGCGGACCGGGTCGTCGAGGCGTTCGGTGACCTGGCCGAGGGAACGGCGGCCTGCCCGCCGGGCTGCGACCACCTGTCACCTGGGTGCGCCCTCGACGAGTGGGCGGCGGCGCATGACGCTACCGCGCGCCTTGAGTCTCTCCGCCGCTTGCTGCGCAGCCGCGAGTCCGCCGACTAATGCCGCATAGCGGGCAAATTTCGCTCATGATCACGAAGGTTTTTCCTCCCATGTAAATAAAACAGCTAATAAGCGGCAAAACCTTCATGATCATGGGGGGCTAACCGGGACGGTGCCGCCGGAGCGCCAGTAGGTGCCGCCGGGGGTGCGGGTCAGCAGCTCCTCGTCGACCAGGTAGCGGCGCAGTGCCGCGTGGTCGTCGTAGAGGGCCTTGAGGATCTCGTTGACTACGAGTTCCGGGTAGCGGCGGCCAGGCTCGAATGCCTGCGCGACCTGATCGAGCAGGAGCAGCCGGGCCGCGCGCTTGGCGGGGATGACCGAGATCCGGCCGTCCCGCACGTAGGGACGGAGCTGGCCGGGCAGGTCGCGGTTGAGGTCCATCAGGGTGATTATGCCCTTGCGGCCCGCCGGATCGCGGTCGTAACGGATTGTCCATTCGCCAGAGGGATAGCACTGCCTGTACCGTTTCGCAAGTGGCAAGCTATGACGACGACCTGCGGTTCGCGCACGTGCTCGCTGACGCCGCCGATGACATCACGACGAAGCGATTCCGCGCGCTTGATCTGCGGGTCGAGACCAAGCCTGACCTCACCCCGGTCTCCGACGCCGACCGGGCCACTGAGGACTCCCTCCGCAATATCCTTCGCAGGTCACGGCCTCGGGATGCCGTGCTCGGCGAGGAATCGGGCCAGACGGGCACCGGCCCGCGGCGCTGGGTGCTCGACCCGATCGACGCCACTAAGAACTACGTGCGCGGTGTCCCCGTGTGGGCCACGCTCATCGGGCTGATGGACGGGGACGACGTGGTCGTCGGCGTGGTCACCGCCCCGGCGCTCGGGCGGCGCTGGTGGGCCGCGGCAGGCGGCGGCGCGTGGACTGGCCGGTCGCTGACCAAGGCCTCGCGGTGCCAGGTCTCCCAGGTCACCAAGCTGTCCGACGCCTCTTTTTCCTACTCGGGCATCGGCGGCTGGGCGGAGACCGGCAGGCTCGACGGGTTCCTCTCGCTGAGCCAGGCGGTCTGGCGAACCAGGGGGTTCGGCGACTTCTGGTCGCACATGCTGGTCGCCGAGGGCGCGGCGGACATCTCGTCGGAACCCGACGTCTCATTGTGGGACCTGGCGGCGCTCCAGGTGATCGTGGAGGAGGCGGGCGGCCGGTTCACGAGCCTCGCCGGAGTCGCTACCCCCGATGGCGGCAGCGTCGTCTGCACCAACGGCCACCTGCACGACGAGGTGCTCGCGCATCTCGCCGACAACCCTTAACCGGCATAACCGGCGGCGAGGCGTGTGCCACGATGGTTACCGGCGCGCTACGCTGATGGAAAGGCACTTCGCCGTGACGGGGGTCCCCTTCGGTAACTTACAGCGGGCTCCTAACGGCCGCGAACACAATCGATTTCGCGGGGGGCACTCCCCGCGGCAGGTCGCCAGGCGGTGAGTTCCCGCTCCAACCGCCCGGCCGCGCCCGGCTGGTTTCCCCGGCCGCCCGGGCGCTGCGGCGCCTGGTCCGGCAATTCCCCCGTCCTAACCGGGCCAGGCGTCCGCTCACGGTGGACTTGGGTCGAACTGGTGGGCGATAATCAGCGGGTGGGCGACCTCGTGACCGTGCTTGCGGAGGGTGGGGTGAGGCAGGGGGACCTCGTCGGGCTTGTCGTGGGGAGCGACGGGGCGGTTAGCGTTGCGGCTGACGGGGGCGAGTGGGAAGCGTCGGTCGCGGATGTCGGGGTGGCCGATGAGAAGATTCGGCCGCGGTGGGTGGTGTGGTCGCAGGAAGACGCGCGGGGGCTAGTGGCGGGCGGGGTCCGGGTGGCTACCTGCTGGGATGTCGCCGCGATGCACCGGCTGCTGTTCGGCGGGTGGCGGGCGGAGGCTGGGTACGTGTGGGCTTGCCTGCACGGACAGTCGCCCGATGAGATACCTGCGGTCACGGCCGAGCCTGACCTGTTTAGCGTGGCCGGTGATCCGCCGGTGCTCGGGGCCGCCGCGGCGCTTGAGGCCGCCCGGCTCCAGCTGGCCCGCCTGGAAGAACAGGGGGGCGGGGGCAGGGGCAGTACCGCTCGCGCGGAATCCACCGCCGAGCTGCTGTGCGCGGAGCTGTCCGCCGACGGGCTTCCGATCGACCGGACCGCGGTGGAAGGCCTGCTCACCGAGATCATCGGGCCGCGGCCGCGCGGGCCTGCCGACGCCGCGGCCATCCGGGCGGCGCGGGACGCGCGGGTGATGCGGCACGCGCCCGACGAGGCGACCGCCGACCTGCGCAGCCCCGCGCAGGTGAAGTCGCTCCTCGCCGCGGCGGGGATCGACGTGCCCGACACCCGCGCCTGGCGGCTCGAAGAGTTCAGGGACCGCTCGCCGCTCGTCGCTGCGCTCCTGGAATGGCGCAAGGCGGAGCGGATCGCGACCACCTACG